>JAUIEL010000857.1 GCA_030428825.1 bacterium | reverse complement strand
TCTCCCGGGCCGCGGAGGGCGACGACCCGACGATCGGCGGACGAATCGGGACCGTGACCGATCACGACGGACGGTTCGAGCTCGCGCCGGTCGTCGCCGGGACGCACCACCTCGAGGTGGAGGCCGCCGGCTTCATGGCGTACGAGCATGCGACGCCGGTCGTCGTCCCGATCGGCGACGGGCCGCCTCCGATCGACGTGCGGTTGACGCCCGGCGCGGTCGTCCGCGGCCGGGTCTCCCTCGCTCCGCGAGACGCGGCGCTGCGGCTCTTCTTCCTTCGTCTATACGACCACCGGCACGACGACGACCCGAAGCGCGCGGATCATCAACGTCAGTACTACAGCGACCTCGACGAGGACGGTTCCTTCGAGATCACGAGCGTCATCCCCGGGGACTACCACGCGAAGGTGATCGTGACGAACCCCGCGCCCGTGATCGTGAACGGCGAGACGGTCGACGCGCACCGGGAGTACGAGGCGGATCCGATCGACGTCGTCGTCCCCCCGGGAGGGATCGACGGCGTCGAGCTCCGCCCGGAGATCCGGGCGCTCCCCCTGAAGGTGCCGTTCGCGGGCCGGATCGAGCTTCCCCCGGACGTGCCGCAGGCGGTGACGGAGCTCTTCCTCCGCCCGACGGACGACCCGGAGGCGGAGTTTCGTCTGGACGTGCAGGCGGACCGATCGTTCTCGGGGCACCTCCCGGCCGGCGAGTATCAGCTCTGGGTGCTGCCGAGCTGGCGGTCGGTGGCGCCGGAGGTGGTGACGGTCCCCGAAGCCGGCCGGAAGGGAGCACGCTATCGGCTCCGGAAGGCGCCCGAGGAGAGCGCCGGCGACGGAGGACGGTGACGCGAGAAGCGCGTTCTCGGGATGCCGGACCGCGGAGAGCGACGAGACCTCGGGTCCGCCCCCGGCCTCCGGCCCCCAGCCCCCCCTACGGATCGAACCGCGCCGCCAGCTCCGGCGGGACGATCGGGCAGACGCCCTCGGGCGGCGGGAACACCCGCTTCCTCACCTTCGCGACGAGGTCGTAGCCGAGGTCGCGGAAGGGGCGGGGGACGACGCGGAGGAGCGCGGCGGCGAGGCGCCAGAGGCCGCCGAGGCGGGAGAGCGCGTGGACGACGGCGGCGGTGCGGGTGAGGGTCCGGCCGTCGGCGGTCCGGAGGACGAGGCTGTCGGGGAGGGCGGCGCGCTCCGCCTCGGGGAGGGTCGCGGCGAACGTCTCCCCCTGCAGCGGCGCGAGGCGGAGCGTCGCGCGGCGGTCCTCGGCGAGGAGGAACCGGACGAACCGGTGGCAGAGCCCGCAGTCGCCGTCGTAGAAGAGGCGCTCCTCGGCGTCGGCGCGCGTCCCCGGGATCCACGCCGGGTCGCACGCGAGGACCAGGAGGAGGACGAGGCCGAGGTCCGGCTCCATGTGCCCGCGCCAGAGCGAGAGCGCGGAGAGCACGACGAGCCCGCGGGCGACGAGGAGGAAGACGCGGCCGAGCCGGAAGCCGCCGTCCGGGTCGGGGCGGCCGCGCGCGGGCCACGCGCCGTACGGGACGCCGGGCATGAAGACGTAGAGGAGGATCGGGCCATGGACGCCGACCGTCCCGCCGTCGCGCGTCGCGAGGATCACCCAGAGGATCGCGAAGCCGGCGAGCCGCCAGTGCCAGCCGAGCAGGAACGCGATCGAGAGGGCGGCGACCGCGAGACACCGGAGGAGGTCCTCGCACGGCGGCGCGTGCGCCATCGCCACCAGCGCGACGAGGACGCGGACGAGGCTGATCTGGCCGCCGGTCCAGCCGCTCGCTCCGGCCTCGGTCACGGCGTCTCTCGAGGCGGGCGCTTCGATCCGGCGTGGTTCGCCAGGACGACCACGACGGGCGCCGCGAGACCGGCGACCCAGAGGAGCCAGGTCCGCCCGCTCGAGTGTCCCCACTGCGCGAGCGCGCCGAGGCCGACGACGGCGACGACCATCAGGAGGCCGGCCTTCGAGACCATCGTGTCGCCGACCGACGGCGGCCGCGTGCGTCGCACCATGGCGTCACTCTACTCGCCGCGTGGCGTACACTGCACCCGGAAGGAGCCCGCATGAACCTCGCGCCCGCAATCGTCGCCCTCCTCCTCGCGGCCCCCGGCGGCGAGGCCGTCCTCACCTCGACCGTCGAGACCGCGCGCTTCCGTCTGCACGCGCGCCCCGGCTCCCGGGCCGAGGCGTCGCTCGACCGAGTCGCGGCGCTCGCCGAGCGCGACCTCGACTCGATCCTCGCCGCGCTCGAGTTCCGCTGGACCGGCGAGCGGATCCGGCTCTTCCTGTACGACGACGTCTCCGAGCTCCAGGAGATCACGGGCGTCGGCGCCAGCGGCTACTCGGTCCCGCTCGAGT
>JAUIEL010000856.1 GCA_030428825.1 bacterium | reverse complement strand
CAGCTACAACCCGCTCTTCCTCCACGGATCGGTCGGCCTCGGGAAGACGCACCTCCTGCAGGCGATCTGCCACGAGATCCTCCGCCGCGATCCGGGGACGAGCATCCTCTATCTCTCGTGCGAGTCGTTCATCAACCACTTCATCCACGCGCTCGAGACGAACGACCTGAACGCGTTCCGCCGGAAGTACCGGAACGTCGACGTCTTCCTCGTGGACGACATCCAGCTCCTCGCCAACAAGGACCGGACCCAGGAGGAGTTCTTCCACACCTTCAACACGATCTACAACCTCGGCCACCAGATCGTCCTCTCCAGCGACGCGCCGCCGAAGGAGATCCCGACGCTGCAGGAGCGCCTCGTCTCGCGGTTCAAGATGGGGTTGGTCGTCGAGATGGGCGCGCCGGACTTCGAGACGCGCGTCAACATCCTGAAGACGAAGTCGAAGCTCCGCGGCCACGACCTTCCGGACGAGGTCGCGCAGTACGTCGCCGAGCGGGTCTCGACGAACATCCGCGAGCTCGAGGGTGCGGTGATCCGCCTCATCGGCTACGCCTCGCTCACCGACCGGCCGATCACGCTCGAGCTGGCGAAGGAGGCGATGGCCGGCGACACGCCGACGCTGACGTCCGCGACGACGATCCACGACGTGGTGTCGGTCGTGACGAAGTACTACCAGGTGCGCCTCTCCGACCTGCAGTCGAAGCGCCGGACCCACTCGATCGCGTTCCCGCGTCAGGTCTGCATGTACCTCGCCCGCAAGACGACCGGTCTCTCGCTCGGCGAGATCGGCGGGTACTTCGGCGGTCGCGACCACACGACCGTCCTGTACGCCGAGGACAAGATCACGAAGCTGGTCGCGAACGACCCCCACAAGCGGGACGTCATCCAGCACCTCCTGAACCAGATCAAGGAGCGCTGACGTCACCGCAGCCGCTCCCGGATCGACGCCGCGCCGCCCCTCGTCCTCGACGTCGGGCGGCGCGTTCCGTCTCGCTCGACCGACGCGCCGCGCGCCGCGCGCGAATTCGACGTCCGCTCCCTCGAGCGCGGACCACCAGCCCTGGGGGACCGGGTGTTCGGATTCCCGTGGAGCGTCTCGGAGTCGGCGCGGGAGAAGGAGGCGACTCTCCCCGAGCTCTCGAAACGTGCCTCCGCGACACCGCTTCCGCCGCCCCGCCGAACGTGGAGATGCGGGTCGATCGTGGATCGCTTCCCACACCGCGCGGACGTGCGGCGAACCTCGTGGCGACCTCGACTTGCGGTGTCGTGCGCGAGTGTTCTCCAGAGTTCGCCCGTCCTTTCTGAGACGATGATCTTTCTCTATATTCTTCTCTTCTCATCTCCGAAGGCCTGAGGGGCGACCGCATGAGGATCGTGTGTCATCGTGAGGCTCTGCTGAACGGCGTGTCGATCGCGTCGAGCGTCGCGCCTTCCCGCAGCACCCGACCGATCCTGTCGGGAGTGAAGATCGCCGCGAAGAAGAAGCAGTCGGTCGCCCTGGCGACGGACCTCGAGATCGCGGTCTGCGCCCGGCTGGCCGAGGTGATCGTCGAGCGCGAGGGGGAGGTCGTGCTGACCGCGCAGACGTTGGTCGAGATCCTCCGGTCGATCGAGGCCGCCGAGGTGACGATCGACTGCGAGGGAAGGAAGTGCCGCATCACGTCGGAGGACGCGGAGTACGAGCTCGTCACCGACGACCCGACCGACTTCCCGGAGATCGGGCCGGCGGGGCGGGGCGGCGTGAGCGTTCCGCGCGGGTTCCTCGAGGAGATGTTCCAGCGGACCGCGTTCGCGGCGGCCCGGGACGTCGGCCGGTACGCCATCAACGGCGTCCTGGTCGAGGTCGGAGGGGGGGAGATTCGTTTCGTCGCCACCGACGGCCGTCGGCTGGCCGTGGCGGTGCGCGCGCTCCCCGACGCGACGTCGGACACCCGTCGGGCGATCGTCCCCGTGAAGGCGCTCCAGGAGTGTCTGAGAGGGTCCGAGGGGGAGGAGACCGTCCGGGTGCTGATCGAGGACGCGCGGATCGTCTTCTCGTCCGAGTCGGCGGACATCGCGGCGAAGCCGGTCGAGGGTGACTTCCCGGACTACGAGGCGGTCGTCCCGCAGGAGTCCCTCGGCCGCGCGGAGGTCGCGCGCGGGACGCTCTACGCGGCCATCAAGAAGGCCTCGGTCATGTCCGGCGACGAGATGCGGGCGATCCAGATCAGCATCCACGACGGGAAGATCGAGGTGACGGCCCAGGTCGAGGGGCGCGGCGCCGCCAAGACCGCGATCGCCGCGGAGATCGAGGGGAACGACGACGTCACGGTCGACTTCAACCCGGACTACGTCGCCGACTTCCTGAAGCCGCTCCCGAACCAG
>JAUIEL010000097.1 GCA_030428825.1 bacterium | reverse complement strand
GGCCTCGGCATCGGAGGGCGGGACCTTGTGCAGGCCGGCCCAGCCGAGGGGGTCGGCCCATGAGCGACGAACCGATCCGTCGCGCTCGTAGCGCGGGCCCGCCCAGGTAGCCGTCGGCAGGCGTTCCCTCCGCGGTCCCCTCCTCCCGGGTCACGGTGCGTTCCGACCCGTCGATGGAGGAGACCCATACGTACGGTCCCTCGGATGCTTCGCCTGTACGGGAGCGCCGCCAGAGAACCCCGTCGTCGCTTCCGGAGACGATCCTCCCCGTGGCGCGGGTCGATTCCAGCACCTGACGAGTCGCCAGGTTCAACAGGCGATGTCCCAGGCCGAGGACCCACGCTCCGGAACTGGAGTGAGGAACGATCGCCGGGGGGAGCGGCACGGTCGAGGTGGTCCCGTCCGGTTCCAGCGCGCGCAGCTCCCGCTCCGCGATCCAGGCCGGACGCCCGTCGGGAAGCAAGGTGGGGGCCGTCCGTCGCACGGCGTCGGCCAACCGGGCCCGGAATCCGGCCGGGAGGCCGCGCCAGTCGATCGGGCCGGGCGATCGATGGACGGTCTCGCCCGTCACCGCGTCGAGGAAGCGCCAATCGGACGCGGAACGAGCGACGAGGACGATCGGCTGAGGACGTCGCGAGAAGCGAGCGCGATCGACCGCGGACGCGGCCGGCAGGAAGACTCCGTCGACCCGCTCCATCGTGCCGGTCTCGACGTCGACGAGGAGGGAGAGCGGTTGGTCGCGGAACCCGCTCCAGGGGCGTGTCGCGATCAGGAAGAGCCGGCGCGCACCGGTTCCGATCAGGGCGCCCCGGACGTGGAGATCTTCGCCCACCTCGACCGTCGTCCACTGGTGGTGCCGCAGCGCGCCGAGGGCCGGGATCGGCGCGGTCAGAACGAGCAGCGCCGCGACTCCGCGCCACGCGCCGGCGGTCGGGCCGCGGCTCCATCGGAACGTGCCGCGGAACGCGATCCACGCCGCGAGCGCCGCCGCGACCGCGAGGACGCCGATCGCGAACGGGGTGTCGCCCGTCTTCGGCCAGACGCCGGCGGCCCGGAGCGCCCACCACGTCGGCACGACCGCGAGGCCGGCCACCAGCGCCGCGGCCGGGAACGCGAGCCCGCCGCGCCGCACACCGCTCACCAGGGCGAGCGTCCAGAGCGCGCCGAGCGCGGCCATCCCGACGACGCGTCCGCCGCCCGCGAGGAGTCCGGGCCACGAAGTCCCGAACCAGAGTCGCTCTCCGATCGCCGCGCAGGCACCGGCCGTGACCGCGAACGCGAACGCCGTCGTGAGGACCGTCCCGACGACCAGCACGATCGACCGGGCGAGGAACGAGGGGCCGAGCGCCCCCGGCAGCCGCGCCAGGAGCGCCGCGTTCCCCTCCCGCGACTCCGGGACGGCCGCGTCGCCGAGGGCGAGGAGCGCCGCCGCCGCCGCGACCGCCGCGATCCGCCAGGCGAAGTCGGCCGCGTCGAACGACCAGTCGGGGTGGAGGAGGAGGAAGTAGACCGCCGTGAACCCCGGCGCGGCGACGAGGACGAGGGCGGACAGCGCGGCGAGCGTCGGGGCGCCCTGCCGGAGCTCCTTCTTCAGATGGGTCACGAACACGGGGCGTCCTCCGTCGCGAGGGCGTGGTCGGCCAGGAGCGCGCGGCGGAGCCGCTCGGTCGTCGGCGTGCTCGCGCCGGGGTCGCCGAGGTCGTCCGGCGCCGCGTCCCGGACGATCCGCCCGTCCCGCATCACGAGCACGCGATCCGCCACGCGCGCCGCCAGGTCGAGGTCGTGCGTCGAGAGGAGGACGGTCCGTCCCCGCTCCCGGATCTGACCGATGACGGCGCGGAGGACCTCCTCCCGCGCGATCGGGTCGAGGCGACCGAACGGCTCGTCGAGGACGAGCAGGTCGGGCCGGAACGCGACCGCGGCGACGAGCATCGCCTTCGTCGCCTCGCCGCGCGACAGCGACCGGAACCGCGTCCGGAGCGGCACGCCGAGCTCGTCGGCGATCGCGCCGGCGAGCGCCTCGTCCCAGGTCGGGTAGTGCGGCGCGAGGAACTCGAACCAGCGCGCCGGCGTCATCCAGGCGTACGCGTCCGGGTGGTCGGGGACCACGCCGACCCGCCGGCGGAGCGCGTCCCCCTCGGTCACCGGGTCGAGTCCGAGCAGCTCGATCGTCCCCTCCGTCGGTCGGATCAGCCCGAGGAGGAGCCGCAGGAACGTCGTCTTCCCGGCGCCGTTCGCGCCGAGGAGGACGGTCACGCCGCCCGCGTCGAGGTCGAGGTCGACGCCGCGGACGGCGTCCTTCCGCCCGAAGCGCTTCGTCAACCCGCGCGCGCGTCCCGCGAGCTCTCGCGCCTCGCACCCGTCGTGTCGGTCGTCGTTCACGTCGTCCTCCCCGCGGTCTCCGCGTCGAGAATCCTCGTCAGCTCCCCCGCGTCGTGCCCCGCGCGGAGCGCCTCGCGGCACGCCTCCCGGAACTCGTCGATCGTGCGCGTCCGTCGGGCCCGCCGCGCCTTCGTCGGCCCGCCCCGCGTGACGAACACCCCCGACCCGTTCCGGCCGAGCACGACCCCGAGCGACTCGAGCTCGCGGTACGCCTTCCCGACCGTGTTCGGGTTCACCAGCGCGTCGGCGGCGAGGGTGCGCACGCTCGGGAGGCGGTCGCCGGCCGCGAGGTCGCCGCGGGCCATCGCGTCGAGGAGCTGCTCGACGAGCTGGCGCGACGGCGGCGCGGCGGCGTGAGGGTCGACCCGGACGTCCATCGACCGTCCCATCGGCCTAGGACGGTGGGACGCTGGACCGGAAAATGACGAACCGGACCCTGGCGCATCGGGCGACGCGTCACGGGGAGACCACGCTCGGCGGTCGGACGACGCTCCGGGCCGGCGGGGACGGGCGGTCGGCAGGACGGTTGCGAGGTCGGCCGACATGTGCCGCCGTTCCGCCCTCCTCGGTCTCGCCGTCGTCGCCCTCGGCGCGTGGTCCCTCGGGTCCGGTACGCCGTCCCCGGTGACGCCGACGAAGATGTCGGCGGGGTCTGGCGCCTCCTCGGAACGGAGGATCGACGGCGATCCGTCCTCCGAGCCCCCGGCCCCGGTCGTCGGCGGCGCTCCGGTTCGGGAACCGGCGATCCCGGTCGGTGACGCCGCGACGAGGGCGTCCGCCGCGGTCGAGCGTCGCGACGCGCGCGCGCGGGCCGACGTCGTGTTCGTGCTCCGCCCGATCGTGGAGGGGCGGGCGTGGACCGGTCCGCTCCGCGCGCGGCTGTCGGTCCGCGAGGACCCGGACGACCGGGTCGAGCTCGTGACCCGGTTCGAGCAGAGCGGGGCCGGCGACGAGGGGACGTTCGCGCTGCGGGCCGACGACGTGCCGTGGCCGCCGGGCCGGGCCTGGCTCGACCTCTCGGTCGGCGACCTCGCGCGGCCGCACGAGGACCGCCCTCACGTCCGGACGTTCGATTTGACGGGGCGGATCGCGCCGGGGGCGAACGACCTCGGCGCCGTCGTCCTCGTCGCGTCGCCGGTCTCGCTGCGGGGGAGGGTCGTCGACGACCGGGGAGAGCCGCGGCCGGGTGCGCGCGTGACGATCTCCCGGCGGGTGCCGTGGACCGAGCGTTCGCGGCACGTCGAGGGATGCCGTCTCTCCCCGGTCCGGAAGCGGGACGGGATGGCGCTCGTGCCGACGTTCGAGACGGTCGCCGACGCGCGCGGGCGGTTCGCCGTGCACGTCCCGATCGAGGGCGAACCGGCGCTGCATGTCCACGCCGAGGCGAGCGACCACGCGCCGTCCCGCGTCGTCCCGATCGTCGGGACCTCGCGGGACGTCGTCCTGACGACCCCGCGTCTCGGCGCGGCCCGGGTGCGCGTCCTCCTCGACCCGGGCGTCCGGCCGGACGACGTCCGGGTCGACGTCGACGGTCGGGTCGGTTCGCGGCTGGCGGCCGCAGAGGGGACCGTCGGCGGGCTCCCTCCGGGCCGGATCCGGCTCGAGTTCCGGTTCGCCGCGGACGACGCGCTGCTCGGGACCGCGGACCTCCTCGTGCCGGCGGGGGGGACGGCGCGCGACGCGGCGCTCGAGCCGCTCGACCTCCGGGTCGGCGCGAGCGTGCTCGAGGTCGAGGTGCGGGATCCGTTCGGGGCGCCCGTCCCGTCGGCGGTCGTCACGCTCGTCGGCGCGGACGGTGACGAGGAGGTCGGGGAGACGGACGGGGCCGGGAGGTTTCGCCGCGCCGGTCGATGGCCGCCGGTCGACGCGCGCGTCGCCGGTCCGGACGGCGGGTCCGTGCCGGCGAGACCGTTGGTCGGGACGGCGACGGTCGTCCTGACGCGCTCGCCCGCGGCGGGGCGCTGAGGCGGCGTCAGCCCCGGAGGTTGTGGATGATCATGAGCCGCGTCTCGTGGTCCTGCGCGACCAGGTTCGAGATCGCCTGGATCATCACGGCGTGGAGGTCCGCGAACGACTGCAGGAGGTCGAGGTCGGCGGGGAAGCTGACGCTCCCCTGCGCGTCGAGCGGGACGGTCAGGAGGACCGCGCCGGTCGGATCGACGAGGAGCGTCACGTTCCCGAGCGGCTGCTCGAGCTGCTGGAGCCCGATCAGGATCGCGATCACGTCGTTCGGGGTGCCGCCGTCGACGGTGATCGTCCCCTTCGCCTCGGCGCCCGGCGGCCCGGACGTCCACTCGATGCCGAGCACCTGGCCGAGGCCGTCCCCCTCGTACGTGACGCCGACCGCGCCGGCGAACGAGAGGCCGCCGATGCCGACCGGGACGCTGCCGGCGACCGGGCCGATCGGCGTCGCCGCGCCCGTGGTCGGGTTCACGCGGTGGAGCTCGACCGGACCGCTCCAGACGCCACGCCCGAGGATCAGCTGGCCGTCCTCGTCGACGTCGAGCCCGACGACGTCCGCGACGCCGAACGGACCGACGAGCGTCGCGGCGCCGGACCCGGTGTTCACGCGGTAGAGCGCGTCGTGCCCGGCCATCCAGAGCGTGCCGTCGATCCCGAACGCGAGGTCGCCGCCGGAGTCGACGCCGAGCGGGCCGACCTCGGTCGCGAGTCCGGTCTGCGCGTCGACGCGGTGGAGCTTCGCGTTCCCGCCGACTCCGACCGACCAGAGGTCGCCGTTCACGTCGAACTCGAGGCCGTTCTGCTGCGGGACGCCGAGCGCGCCGACGAGCGTCGCCGAGCCGTCGACCAGGCTCAGCTCGTAGAGCTCGGTCGAGACGCCGATCCCCGCGCAGGTGATCGCGAACACGCGGCCGGAGGTCGGGTCGATCGCCACGTCGCAGAGCCAGAGCCCGGTCTCGCCGACGTCGGTCACCTTCGGCGCGCCGCCGTGGTCGTCGACGCGGTAGAGGTTCGACGAGGCGTCCTGGACGCTGCTCCCGACGCCGTACAGGGTCGAGGCCGTGCGGGCGTCGGCCGCGGCGAGCGCGAGGACGAGGAGGGCGAGGGGCGGGCTCGGGCGCGGCATGGGTTCCTCCCGGCAGGTTCGAGGCGCGGGACGGAGAGGATACGGGAGACCGGTCTCCCGCGGGTGTGCGGTCAGGGGAGCGAGGCCTCGGTCGCGTCGTCGTCCGCGAGGCGCAGGACGAGCCGGCCGTCGGCGGCGCGGAGGACGACGCCGGTGAACGGGCTCGCGACCGCGCCGTCCTCGCCGGCCGCGACGCGCTCGGCGACGCCGTCCCGCGCCACGAACAGCTCGGGACGCCGCGCGTCGCGGTCGATCCGCCAGACCTCGCGCACGCCGACCTCGACGTAGAACGGGACCTTCTCGACGCTCTCGTCGCCCGGGCTCGCGATCTCGATCACGACGTCGGGGCCGCCGTCGAGGTGGGTCCCGCGGTTCCGGTCCATCCGCTCGGCGGTCAGGAGGCAGACGTCCGGGATGCGGTAGTCGTCCGGCCACCGACCGGGGCGGGCGACGTTCAACTCTCCGAGGACCCGTCGGCCCGCCGAAGCGGCGGCCCAGCGGGCGCGGAGCCAGGTGAGGAGCCCGGCTTGCAAGTCCTGGTGGTCGAACGTCGGCACCGGGGGCATGTGGAGGATTCCGTCCCACACCTCGTCCCACCGGTCGGCGCCGGTCTTCTTCCGCCAGGCCGCCACGTCGGCCGGAACGCTCGGCATGATCGCCTTCATCGGTCTTCGGGAAGGAGAACCCACGTCGCCCGCATCGTAACACCGAATCCCGGTCCGCCGCGTCGGCGCGCGGCGGGCCGGGGCCGCGGTCACGGGAGGAACGGGATCGTCACCGCGTTCGTGCTCGCCGTGTCGACCGGGTCGACGATCGCGGCGAGCGACAGCTCGAGGCCGATCAGCGACGGCGGCAGCGGCAGCCCTTCGAGCAGCACTCCGGCGTCGGCCGAGCCGGTCGCGTCGAGCAGCCCGGTCAGTCCGACGAACGGCGGGAGGCCGGGGTTCGCCGCCCAGAGCGAGGTGACCGCGTCGAAGACGATCGGGACCTCGACCCCGAGCACGTTCGTCGAGGGCGACGTCCCGGAGAGCGACGGCAGCAGGAGGTACGGATCGCCCGCGCGGCCCGAGTGGCTGTGGATCCTCAGCCGCTGGTCCTCCGGCGCGGCGACCGACTGGAGGAGCGGACCGGTCGCGAGCGTGGGGTCGGCGAACGGGAGGAGCGGGAGGTCGACGAACGACGGCGACGCTCCCCCCTCGAGGACGTCCACCGTCGAGCTCGAGAGCGTCGGCACGAGCTTCGTCTCGGGCGGGTTCCCGGTCGGCGGGCGGTGGACGGCGAGGTTCTCGATCTGCAGCCGGATCCGATGACCGGCGCGGAAGACGTACGACTGGCGGTAGAGCGAGAACACGACCGTGCCGGCGCCCGCCTGGTCGCGGAACGCCGCGCCGCCGCGGCAGACGAAGCGGGCCGCGCCGCCCGGCGCGACGTCGAAGAGCGACGCGCAGACCTGGTAGTCCGGAGCGTGCGCGTCGATCGACAGCTCGACCCGGACGTCCCCGTGCAGGTGCGCGTCCTCGGTCCGCGGCGCCGAGTCGTACCGGATCGTGTCCGGCGGGATGATCGCCGCGAGCTGGGTCGCGTTCGGCAGCAGCGACGTGTACGCGGTCATGTCGAACCCGGCCGGCACGACGTGGACCAGCGGGCTCGACGTCGCGGCGACCGGCGCCGCGTCGACGAGCGCGCCGGTCGGGCCGCCGGGGGCGAGGTGGAGGCGCGTCGTCGCGAGGCCGGCGACCGGCAGGTCGTCGTCCTCGCGGAAGTCCCAGAGCGCATCGACGTCGAGGTACGTCGCGATCGCCTCCGGCGTGACGTCCGCATGCACGCGCGGCTCGAGGTCGACGCCGTTCGCCTCCCCCTTCAGGAACCGGTCGAACCAGCGGACGCGCGTCGGATTGAAGCGGCCGAGGTCGTGCACGTTCTGCGGCGAGTCGTGCCCGCCGGTTCCCAGGTGGATCCGCTTCGGCGTGGTGTCCGGGACGAGGCCCCACGCGGCGACCACGCCGGAGGGGTTCACCCGCTTGTCGTCGTACGACGCGTGCGCGAGGACGGGGACGGTCACCAGCGGAAGGAGCCCGGCCGGGTCCATGCCGGGGACGTTCGTCGCGGCCTGGTATCCGGCGACGTCGTCGGCGAGGGCGAGCGCCTGGAGCGGCGCGACCACCGAGGGCCGGTACGTGATCCCCGACGGGGCGAACAGCTTCTCGATGCGACGGGCGCTGAACGCGTTCGCCTGGGCCGAACCGACCGCCGCCGTGGAGTCGCGCACCGCGACCGCGGAGATCACGGGGAACGGCGCGGTCCGCCAGGCGTTCGGGGGCGGCAGCCGCCCCGAGTGCTGCGCGGCCCACCACGAGTGGCTCCCGCCCTGCGAGTAGCCGGTGACGCCGATGCGCTCGAAGTCGACGAGCGCCGGCAGGAGCGCCTCGACGGACTCCATCGCCTCGA
Source organism: bacterium (assembly GCA_030428825.1). Classification (GTDB taxonomy): domain Bacteria; phylum Planctomycetota; class B15-G4; order B15-G4; family JADJEK01; genus JAUIEL01. The sequence goes on along the minus strand of JAUIEL010000097.1, from coordinate 5,765 downwards.
ACAGGTCGATCAGCTCCCGCAGGCCGACGAGGTCGTGCGCGAGCGCGACCGGGTTCAGCGCCATCGACGGCCCCTGTCCGCGCACGTCGTACGCGCACGTCAGGTACCCGCGCGACGCGAGGTTCGAGGCGAGGCCCGCGACGACGCTCCGGTTGCCGCCCCCGCCGTGGATCACCATCACGAGCGGCCACCCGCACGGGCCGGGCGGGTCGACGGGGTGCCGCACGTCGGTCAGCGAGACGTAGCCGTCCGAGCGCGTGACCGGGACCGTCGACTCGACGATCGCGAAGCCGGCGTCCGGGACGACGGGGGCGGTGCATGCGCCGCCGGCGAGCACCGGCGGCGCGGAGAGAGGGAGACCGAGCGCGAGGGCGAGGAGAGTCGTCGTGGGGGTGGACGTTCGAAGCATCGGGTTCCTCGGAGGAAGGCGGTCGGCGTCGGGCGGGCCGGGCTTCGCCGCGTCTCGCACCGAGCGTACCGAGTCGGAGAGGCGCCTCAGGGGCTCGCCGGCTTCCCGGGGGCGACCGCCGGTGCCGCGGATCGCGGCGGCGAGGCGGGGCCGCCGCCGCGAAACGAGGCAGTCGCCGCGGTCCGGACGGGAACCGACCCGCCGGCGCGGCCGTTCCCCGGTCGGTCGCCTCCGAGGAATCCGATCATGCCGCCCGGACCCGTTCGCCGCGTCGCCGTCTCCGAGGTCACCTACGCGCCGGAGGGACGGATGCCGCCGCACGCCCACCGGAACGCGGGGATCGGACTCGTCCTGACCGGCCGGGTCGAGGAGGAGGTGCACGGCGCGACGTGGGCGTCCGAGGCGCTCTCGGTCGTCGTCAAGCCGGCCGGGATCGTCCACGAGGACCGGTTCGGCGAGCGCGGCGCGCGTCTGCTGTCGCTGTCGCTGCCGCGCCGGGCCGGTCTGCGGTTGGAGCGGTACCTCTGGTTCCATGGGGGGGACGTCGTCCGGCGCGGCGTCTCCGTGCTCCGGGCACTGCGCGAGGGGGGCGAAACGGCGGCGAGACGGGAGGTCGAGGGGATGCTCGACGCGATCGTCCGCGCGCGCCCGGACCGCGCACCGCCTCCGCCCTGGGTCGCGCGCGCGCGGCGCTGGCTGGAGGACGGCTGCACGGTCGCCGAGGCGGCGCGGCGCGTCGGCGTGCACCCCGGGTCGTTGACGCGGGCGTACCGGCGCGCGTTCGGCGTCTCCCCGGTCGCGGACCGGTCGCGCCGTCGGGTCCGCGCCGCCGCCGACCTCCTCGCGTCGACCCCGGCCGAACTCGTCGCGGTGGCGGCGACGGCGGGGTTCTCCGACCAGGCGCACCTCACCCGGGTCTTCCGCCGCGAGACCGGCGCCACGCCCGGGGAGTTCCGGGCGCTGGCGGCGGAGTGACGCCCCGGCCTCACCCGCGCCTCTCGAACTCCACCTCGTCCCCGTTCGCCGAGACCACGAACGCGACGACCTCCTCCTCGGCGTCGTCGAGGACGAACCAGCCGTCGACCTCGGACCCCGGGAAGAGGTCGAACCGGACGCCGTCGAGCGCGGAGGAGACGAGGCGGGGGCGGAGGTTCCCGATCCGCGCCGCCAGCTCGCCCTCCTCGATCGAGACGACGACCGTCCCCCAGTCGTCGTGCTCGTAGCGCCCCTCGTACGCCGCCGCGTCGAGCAGCAGCCCGTCCGCCGCGACCGGCCCGGGCCGGCGCTCGATCGTCGGAGCCGATCCGCGGCCGCCGGTCGCCTCCATCTCCGCCCAGGCGTCGTCGCCGCCCGACGCGCCGATCAGCCGGTCGTAGACGTCGCACGCGACCACGTGGACCGCGTTCGAGGCGGCGCCCGAACCGTTCGCGACCACGGCGACGCCGACGCCGTGCTCCGGCAGGAACGAGACGTGCGCCGCGAACCCGACGTAGCCGCCGAAGTGGTGGACCATCGTGCGTCCGTCGTACGACCCGACGTTCCACCCGTACGCGCAGGCGTCGCGCGTGAACGGACCGTACGTTCCGTCGAACTCGACCACCGGCGTCGTCATCGCGTCCACCGTCGCTTCGCTCGCGATCCGGACCCCGTCGACCTCCCCGTCGTTCAGGTGCAGGCGGATCCACCGGGCGAGGTCGAGCACGGTCGTCTTCAGCCCGCCCGCCGCGTGCATCGTCGCGTCGGTCTTCGCGAGCGCCACCTCGGCCCACGCGTCGCCCCGTCGCTCGAGTCCGACCGCGACGTTCGGGTCGCCGGCGAAGGTCGACACGTCCCCGGAGGTCCGGGTCATCGACAGCGGCGCGAAGACGCGTCGCGCGAGGAACTCCTTCCAGTGTCGCCCGGACGCGGCCTCGACGACGCGGCCGAGGATCGTGAAGTGGAGGTTGTTGTACCGGTACTCGTTCCGCGGGACCGACCGGCGGAGCAGGCGGAAGAACCGGTCCTCGGTGATCTGTCCGGTGTACGCGTCGTTGAACACGATCGCCGGGTGCGCGGTCAGTCCGCGGCGGTGCGAGAGGAGGTCCTCGATCGTCACGTCGGCGGTCGCCTCCGGCGTGGCGAGCGCGAACCGGGGGAGCGCGCTCCGGACCGGCGCGTCGATCGAGAGCCGTCCCTCCTCGGCGAGGAGCGCCACCGCGAACGCGGTGAACGGCTTCGTCGCCGACGCGATGTAGAAGACCGTCTCCGGATCGACGGCGCCGCCGGCGGCGTCGCGCACGCCGAACCCTTCGGCGTGGACCACCCGGTCGTCGGCGACGACCGCGACCGCGAGACCGGGGACGTCGTGACGGGTGAGCCGGTCGCGCCAACGCGCGGAGAGGTCGGCCCACGCGTCGTCGGCGGGAGGGGCGAGGAGCGGCAGGAGCGAGATCGGGGCGAGCAGCCAGGTCGGCATGGGAGACTCCTTTCGTTCGAGTCACCCCGAACGCTAGTGCGCGCGGCGGGGCGCGGTCTTGAACGATTCGAACCGGCGTGCGTCGTCCCCGCGGTTCTGCATCCCCGGCCGGCGAGACCTCGTACCGATCCCCGACCCCGCGATCGGAGCGACCTGACGCGCCGACGCCCCTCCCGAACCGAAGGAGTCTCCCATGACCGACGATCGGAACCCTCAGACCTGGCCGGACCTCGCGATCGGCCTGTACGACAAGCTGACCGGCCGCGGCGCCGAGATCACGTACGAGTTCGACGCCATGAAGGTCGGCGTCCCGCGCGACGCGTCCGACTCGAGCGCGCGCGCGCAGTGGACGCTCGACGGCGCCGTGAAGATCCGGACCCGCGACACCCGCGAGGGATGATCGCCCGCTCCGCCCACTTCGAGGCGGACCTGCGCCTCGCGTCCGACGTCGCGACGGTGCGGGTCCGCGGTCTCGGCGAGCGGTTGGACGTCGACGTCGTCCCCCGGCGCGGCCTCCTCCCGATCGTCCCGCTCTGGTGGCGTCTGCGCCGCAGCGGCGCCCTCGCCGGGCTCGACCGGGTCCTCCGCGGCCTCGACGTCGCCGCGACCGTCGCGCTCCGGGGCCGGCCGGTGTTCCGCCTCGGCGGAGGTCGCCCCTCGGGCCTCGTTCGCCGTCTGCTGCTCGGCTGAACGCACCGCGGGATCAGTCCCCGACGCAGGGCCGCGCGCCGGTCCGGACCGAGAGTTCCTCCGGACGGAGGGCCGCGAGGTGGGCGCCGATCGCGTCGGCGATCAGACAGTTCCCCGGGCCCGTCCAGTGGCGGTGCGGCGCGACGAGGATCGTCCCGTGCTCGTCGTACCACCGCTCGAGCGGCGAGACGAGATCGAGGACGTCGAGCCCGGCCCGCCCGGCGAGCGAGGATCGGATCACGGACAGGAGCTCGCGCGTCTCCTCGCCGTCGTCCGCCTTCATGCGGTCGAGCGGCCCGGCCGTCACGATCGGCACGACGGTCAGGGAGACGTCGCGTTCGACGCAAGCCCGCTCCAGCCGGTCGAGCAGCGCGTGTGTCACCCGCAGCACCTCGCCGAGCCGCTCGACCTCCCGCACCGTCCGGGGCCGTCCGAACAGCCACGCGGCGAGGAACGAACGGCGCACGATCCACGGCTGCCGCGACGCCTCGGGGACCGGGACGTTCGAGATCTCGAGCCGTCCCTCGGCGTCGACCCCGAACACCGGCTTCGGGTGGACGTACTCGGCGCGGACGTCGCGGTCGAGGTCGCCGGGGACGAGGAGCAGGACGACGACGTGGTCGGGGGAGAACGAGAACCCCTCCTCCTCGAGGCGGAGCACCATCTGACCGAGCCCGTAGCCGTGCACCCCGAAGTTCAGCACCTCGGCGCCGCGGAGTCGCCGCTCGAGGTACGCCGCGACCGTCTGCGCGTCGTGCACCTCTTCGCCGAACGCGCACGAGTCGCCGAACAATGCGACGCGCACCCGGTTCGGCGGCGGGTCGACCGGATGGTCGCGCGGGCCGCGGAGCCCCTGCGCGTTGATCGTCACCCGAAACGGGACGCGCGCGTCGCTCTCGTACCCCGGCCGGTTCGTCCAGCCGAGGCGCGGGTGGTACGCGTCCCAGTGGTACGTCAGCCCCGCCCACTCCCCGGCCGACCACTCCGTGACCCCGGTGATCCGCGACACGTCCTCGTACGCGACCCGCAGCCCGACCTCGGCCGCCGCCCCGACGAGGCCGAGCGCCAGCGCGGTCGCCGCCGCGGCGTACGCGACCTTGCGACGGAGCGGGAGCGCGCTCATCGCGGCGTCGACCCGGCCCAGTCGACGGCCAGGTCCGCCGGCAGACGGATCACCTCGAACAGCGTCGCGATGTACTCGTTCCGCGGTCCCGCGCGGTGCGGGTTGATCCACTCCCAGACGATCTCCCCGTCCGGCGTCACCTCGATCGCGCGTCCGTTGTCCGACTCGGTGAGGAGCGTGTTGCCGTTCGCGAGGCGCTGCGCGCTGCCGCACGTCTCGGTCTCGAACGGCCGCTCCCGGTCGCCGCCGTACTCCCAGACCGTCTCGAGCGTCGTCGGGTCGAGCTCGATCGCCCGCGACCGGCCGCGGAACGCGAGGTCGCCGAGGTTGTCGAACAGCAGCAGGTTCCCGTTCGCCAGCGCCGTCGGCTGGTGCTGCTTCACCCAGTCGCGCCGCGCGGCCCAGACCACCTGCTTCGTGTCGGGGTCGAGAACGGCGATCGTGTCGATCATCAGGCAGGAGACGAGGAGGTTGCCGCGCGCGAACGCGGGCTCGCGGTCGGCGAGCGCGCCGTCGAGCACCTCGATCGTGTTCGTGTGGAGGACGTCCCCCTCCTTCGGCATGCGCGCGAGCGCGTTCCGGAACGGCGACCGGAGGAACGCCCGGAGGATCGAGAAGCTCGACTCCGGCCGCCCGTCCGGGGCGAGCACGGTGACGAAGTCCTCGAGGATCGGCTCGGTCGGGTGGATCGCGGGGACGAGGTGGGCGCGCCGCGTCAGCGTCCGGATCCGGCCGTCGTCGGCCACGTCGAGGTCGTGGTGCGCGCCGCCGTCGAACGTCCAGAGCACGTTCGAGTCGCGGTCGAGCTTCACCATCGCCTGGCCTTCGAAGATCGCCAGCAGCTCGCCGCCGGGGAGGAGATGCACGCGCCGGAAGTAGTCGCCGAACTGGTACCTCGACAGCTTCTCCGTCGGGAAGTCCGGGAACGCCCGGTCGAACGCGCAGCGCCAGCGGTGCCGGATCGTGCCGTCGCTCTCCATCAACAGCGCGGTCGGGGCGTGCCCGGACGTCAGCAGGTTCAGCCCGGGCTGGACGCGCCCCTCGTCGAGGACCGTCACCCCCCGCCGCAGCGGCGCCGCCTTCGACCC
>JAUIEL010000855.1 GCA_030428825.1 bacterium | reverse complement strand
CGTCCACCTGACGGTCGGCGGACAGCACCGCCTCGCCGGGCACCTGGTCGACGCCCTGCGCGAGCTCGGTCGGCCGGACGGCGGCGCGGCGTGGACGGACGACGACGTCTCGCTCGAGGACGGGGTCGCGGCGCTCGGGCTCGACCGGCGGACCGCGCTCCACCCGGAGGTGCAGCTCGGGTTCCTCGCCGTCTTCCTGGCGCTCGAGTCGGGCGACCCCGAGCCCCTGGGGAAGGCGCGGCGTCGATTCGACCGGGCTCTGGAGCGGACGCCGGACGAGCCGCTCGCCACCGCCGGTCGCGCGGTCCTGGCGGTCGCCGAGGGCCGGGCGGACGACGCGATGGAGGCGTTCGACCGGCTCGCGGGGCGCTCGCCCGCGACGATGGCCACGCTCGCGTCGATGGTCGCCCGCCACGCGGGGTTGAGATCGGCGTTCGAACGCGCGGGCCTGCGGTTCGAGGGGGAACGCGTCGTCCGGACGCCTCCGATCGGCGGGTGAGGGGATTCGCCCCGGCGAGCGGTCCCCGGAAGTGCGGATCCGCGCGCGGTTCTCTCCCCACCCCGGTGAGGGATCGGTCTATACTCTCGACCCTGCCGAGCGCCGCTCCGGGATAGGGGAGCGGCGCGAACGACTGGAGCCCGCTTCGATGCTTCCGATGCCGCCCCGCGCGCTCGTCGTCCCGAGCGCCTGCCTCGTCATGCTCGCGTTCGCGCCGCCCGCCGCGCACGCACAAGCGACCCTCGTCGAGATGTCCGGGACGTTCGCCGGCGACACGTTCGGCCACGCGGTCGCCGACGCCGGCGACGTGAACGCCGACGGCTTCGACGACTACATCGTCGCGGCGAAGCTGGAGCTCGTCTCCGGCGTCCCCGTCGGCGCGGCGCACGTCTTCTCGGGGCTCGACGGGACGACGCTGCACTCGGTCGCCGGCACGACGTTCGCCGAGTGGTTCGGTTGGTCGGTCAGCCGCGCGGGCGACCTCGACAACGACGGCCACGACGACTTCTTCGTCGGCGCGCCCCACGACGACACGACGATCGCCGACGGCGGCGCCGCCCACGTCTTCAGCGGCGCGACCGGTCTGCCGCTCTACTCGTGGTACGGCGACGGCTATCAGGGCTGGTTCGGGTACTCGGTCGCCGACGCGGGCGACGTCGACAACGACGGCTTCCCGGACCTCGTCGCCGGCGCGTGGCGCGACGGGAAGAACGGCGCCGACTCCGGCACCGCGCGCGTCTTCTCCGGGCAGGACGGCACGATGCTGCACGAGTGGTTCGGCGACGCGGCCGGGGACGAGCTCGGCTTCTCGGTCGCCGGCGCCGGCGACACCAACGCCGACGGCCACGACGACCTGATCGTGGCGACGCTCGACATCGACGTCCAGGTCCTCGACGGCGGCGGCGCCCGCCTCTTCTCCGGGAAGGACGGCACGATCCTGCACCAGTTCTACGGCGACTCGACCGCCGACTGGTACGGGTACGCGGTCCGCGGCGCGGGCGACCTGAACGGCGACGGCCACGACGACGTGATCGTCGGCGCGCCGCGGGACGACAACAACGGCGACGACTCCGGGATGGTCCGGGCGTTCTCCGGGTTCGACCACTCGATGCTCCTCCAGGTGGACGGCCCGGTGAAGAGCCAGTTCGGCTGGTCGCTCGACGGCCTCGGCGACCTGAACGGCGACGGCGTGCCGGACCTGATCGTCGGGCTGCCGCGGCGGCTGTCGTACGCCGGCGAGGCACGCCTCCTCTCGGGCGCCGACGGGTCGTTGATCACCTCGTTCTTCCCGAGCTCCCCGGGGTACTACGGGTACTCGGTGAGCGCCGCGGGCGACGCGAACGGGAACGGGACGCCGGACGTGCTGGTCGGCGCGCCGTTCGACGACACGTCGGGCCAGAACGCCGGCCGCGCCGAGCTCCTGACCCCGATCTGCGGCTCGGCGACGACCTACTCGACCGGCTGCCCCGGCGAGGGCGGGTTCGTGCCGCGGGTCGTCGTGACCGGATGCCCGACGACGGCGAACCGGATCGACATCGGCATCGAGGACGCGCTCGGCGGCTCGACGGCGTTCCTCTTCTTCGGCTCCGGCCAGGCGCCGTTCGCCGTCGGCGGCGGCTGCGCCCTCGACCTCGCGCCGGTCGCGCCGGCCGTCGCCACCCTCCCGCTCGGCGGGGTCGGCGCCGGGAACGGCGCGGTCACCCTCCATCCGCTGATCCCGGCCGGCTTCCCGCCGCCGTACTCGGTGAACCTCGCCGCCGTCGTCGTCGACCCGGCGGCGACCGGCGGGTACAGCACGACCGGCGGCGTCACGCTCGAGGTCCGCTGACTCGACGTCGGTCCGCTCCTCCGCGCCCGCGACGTCCGCGATCCGGACGCGCG
>JAUIEL010000096.1 GCA_030428825.1 bacterium | reverse complement strand
CGTCGTTCGAGAGGAGGACGAGCTCGCCGTCGGACTCGACGGCCATCGGGTAGGCGGCGTGGAGCGACATCTGCCGCGTCCGCTGCGTCGAGCGGACCGCCTGCGAGACGACGACGCCGACCGCCAGCGCGACGACCGCGCCGTGCACGATCGCGCGCCCGGCGGAGAGGGGTCGGTCCGGGTCGTGTGCCGCGCCGCTCCCGAACGCGTGGTGTCCGAGCGCCGTGAACGCGGCGCCGACCGCGATCATCGTCGCCGCGAACGCCGCCGCCGAGACCGTCCACTGCTCGACGTCCGGCGCCATCAGGTCGCGCCCGACCGTCGCGAGCGCCGCCCCCGCGACCACCGCCACCGCGACGCGCGCCAGGATCGCTCGACGAAGGGCGCCCGCCCAGAACCCGACGCCGTACGCCGCGGGGACGACCGTCCCGCACGCCGCCAGCGAGAGGAGGCGGCCCCAGTCCGCCGCGCCGGCGTCCGGGTGGAACGCCGCCTGCAGTCCGCCCCAGATCGCGAGCGGCACGACGACGAGGGCGACGAGCCACGGCAGGACCGCGACGTGACAGAGCGCCGTCTGCCGCGCGTACGGCACGCCGCGATGCGACGCGTAGTCGAGCGTCCCCCGCCCCTCGTCCCAGCACGCCGTCGCGAACCCGACCGCCGCCCCGTCCACGAGCCACTGGACGAACAGCCCGTCGACGGCGCCGCTCGTCCCGAGGACCATCAGCTCGCGGAAGTCCGCGACGAACAGGACCAGCAGGACGAGCCCGCAGAGGAGGCTCAGGATCGGCGCGTACTCGCGCCACGCGAACCGAACGTACGAGCTCATGCCGACACCTCCCTGCGCTCCTCGATCGCGCCCTCGGCCTCGTCGCCTCCCGGCGGGGCGATCCGCGTCGCCGTGAGCGCGACGAACAGGTCCTCCAGCGCGGGCGACCGACCGTCACCGGAGAACGCGATCCCGTCGGCGCGGAGCCGGTCCTCGTCCGGGTCGAGGAGCGTCACCTCGAACCCGTCCGGGACGCGCCGCCATCCGAGCAGCCCGTCGATCGGCGGCGGCGCGGGCGTCCGTCCGCGGAGGAACCGGACGCTCGTCCGGCGGCGGAGGTCGTCCCGCGTCGCGTCGACGATCAGCGCGCCGTCGTGCAGGATCCCGACCCGGTCGGCCAGCCGCTCGACGTCCGCCAGGACGTGCGTGGTCAGGAGGACCGGGACCCCGTCCCGCGCGAGGAGGTCGACGATCGCGTCGAGCAGCTCGCGCCGCGCCACCACGTCGAGGCCGAGGCCCGGGTCGTCGAACACCAGCAGCTCCGGCCGCCCCGCCAGCGCCAGCACCAACGCGAGCTGCGCCCGCTGCCCGAGCGACAGGTCGGAGACCCGCCGCTTCCCGGCCAGGTCGAGCCGTCGCAGCCGATCCTCGGCGAACGCCCGATCGAACCGCCGCCGCGTCGTCGCCTCGAAGTCGAGCGTCCGCCGCACGGTCCGGAGGCCGTCGAGCGCGTGCCCCTCGGTGACGAACCCGACCCGCTCGCGGACCTCTCCGTCGAGCGCGCGCGAGTCGACGCCGAACAGCGACGCCGACCCCTCCATCGGTTCGATCGCCCCGAGCAGGACGCGGATCGCGGTCGTCTTCCCCGCGCCGTTCCGCCCGAGGAGCGCGAACACCTCGCCCGGTCGGACGTCGAACGTCAGCCCCCGCAGGACGGGGCGCTCGGCGTAGGCGCGATGGACGTTCCGGAACATGATCGGGTTCATGACGACCTCCGACTCCTCCCCCGCGCGGCCTTCGGGAACCGGACCTCCTTGAGGGCGCGCGTCAGCGCCTCCTTCACCTCGGCCGGTCCGTAGCCGAGGTGGTACGCCTCCGTCACCGTCCGCTCGACCAGCGCCGCCAGCCGCTTCTCGCGCGCCGCGTCGCCGAGCGTCGTCTCCGCCCCGGTGACGAAGCAGCCGGCCCCCTGGCGCCGCACGATCACCCCCTCGGCGGTCAGGACGTCGTACGCCTTCACCACCGTGTTCGGGTTGACCGCGAGCGTCCGGGCGAGGTCCCGCACCGACGGCAGCCGGTCTCCCGGCTTCATCTCGCCCCGGGCGACCGCTCCCTTCACCTGGAACGCGATCTGCTCGAAGATCGGCTCGGCGGCGAGGGGGTCGACGTGGAACAGCACGGGCGGTCGCTCCGGCAGGTGTGCCAACTGTGCTGGTACTTGTAGTACAGTTGGCGCGCGCCGTCAAGCGCGGATCCGACGGGCGGCGCCGCCCGCGGTCACGACCCGACGATCAGCTCGAGGCCGGCGGTGGCGCTGTGGAGGCCGAGGTACGCGCCGCCGGGGTCGGAGGGGAACGCCTGCATCGTCGCCGCGAAGCCGACGGCGGCCGCCGGGACGGCCACGGGGACCGCGAACCCGCCGCCCGGGTCGGTCGCCGCGGGGAGGACGAGGAGCGGCAGCGCGACGAGCAGGTCGCAGCCGCCCCCGATCGGGGCCGCCCCCTGCCCGACGCCGACGAACAGGAGCGCTCCGGCGCCGGCGACCCCGCCCTCGAGCCGGAGCGTGAACGTCCCGCCGCCGACGACCGCGCCGTCCGCGGTCAGCGCGGGGACGCCCGCCCCCCCGGGGCACCCGGCGCCGTACGGCTCGGCGACGTGCGCGCCGAGGGCGACGACCGAGAACGCGTGGAGCTCGCGCCCGGTCACTCCGTCGTCGGCGGTGAAGAAGAGCGTCGTCCCGGCCCGCCGGAACGCCCCCGCCGCCGAGCTCGCGGCCCCCGGACGCACGTCCGCCAGCCGCCCCGTCCCGGCCGCGGTCCCGTCGGTGATCCACGGCTCGCGACCGGACTCCGGATCGTCGGCCCGGAAGACGACGTGCGGCCCCGACCCGACGCGAGCCCAGCTCGCCGGCGGCATCGCGGCGAGCTCCGCCGCCCCGATCGCCGCCACCGGCGTCGTCCCGGCCGCGCTCCCGTCGGAGCGGTGGAGCGTCCGGGTCGCGCCGTCGTTCACGACGAACAGGACCGCGTCCTCGGCGACCATCAGCTCCCCCTCGACGCCGAGTCCGATCGGAGGCGGTCCGAGCGCCATCACGAGCGCGGTCCCCGCCGGCGTGCCGTCGGTCCGCCAGAGCTGACGCCCGGTGACGCCGTCGTCGGCGAGGAAGAGGAGCCGGTCGCCGAGCACGACCAGCGAGCTCGGCTGCGACGACGCGACGCCGGCGGCGACGTCCTTCAGCATCGTCGTCCCCGCCTCGGACCCGTCCGTTCGCCAGAGCTCGACGCCGTGCGCCCCGTCCGTCGCGATGAAGAAGGTCCACGCCCCGAACCGACGGAAGACCGGGTCGAGGAACATCGACCCCGTCGGGCCGGGTCCGATGTCCTTCACCGGCGACACGGTGAGGCCCTCGAGCTTCATCGGCTCCGCCCCGACGCCGACGGCGTACGCGGCGAAGTAGAGCCGATCGCCGTCCGCTCGCATCGCCGAGGGACTCCCTCCCTCCGGCCCGAGGACGATGTCGGCGAGGAGCTGCGTCCCGGCGGCGGTCCCGTCGGTGAACCAGAGCTCGCGTCCGAGCACGCCGTCGTCGGCGGCGAACACCACGCCGTCCTGGTACGCCGCGAAGCCGCTCGGGTTCGAGCCGACCGGTCCCGGCCGGACGTCCTTCACGACGACCGTCCCGCCCGCCGTCCCGTCGGTGCTCAGGAGCTCGCGTCCGACCCCCGGGAGGTCGGCCGAGAAGAGGACGCGTCCGGCGTGCTCGAACAGCTCCCACGGCTCGGCGCCGACGTCGCCCGGGACGAGGTCGGCGACGAGCGCCGTCCCCCCGGGCGTGCCGTCGCTCACCCAGAGCTCGCGTCCGGTCGCGGGGACGTCGGCGACGAACACGATCCGATCGCCGAGGCGCGTGAGCTCTCCGGGGCTCGACGAGAGGGTCGCGACCGGGAGGAGGTCGAGGACGAGCTGGGTCCCGCCCGCCGTCCCGTCGCTTCGCCAGAGCTCGCGATACGCGACGCCGTCGTCGGCGGCGAACAGCACGAACGCGCCCGCGTCGATCGGCGAGGCCGGCGCCGACGATCCGGCCCCGGGCTTCAGGTCGGCCAGCAGCGCGGTCCCGGCGGGCGTGCCGTCGGTCGTCCAGGGCTCTCGGCCGTTCACGCCGTCGTCGGCCGAGAAGAGGACCTTCCCTCCGAACACGACGGTCTCCTGCGGCACCGAGCCGGTCGGTCCCGGCCGGACGTCCCTCAGCAACGCCGTCCCCGCGGCGGTCCCGTCGCTGATCCACGGTTCGGGGCCCGTCGGCGCCGTCGTCGCCGTGAAGAAGAGGGAGCCCCCGAACGCCCGCAGCCCCTTCGGCGAGGAGCCGAGGTAGAAGCCGGTCCCGGTGGAGACGTCCTTCACGAGCGCCGTCCCGGCCGCCGTGCCGTCGGACCTCCAGAGCTCGCGTCCGAGCCCCCCCGCGTCCGCCGAGAAGAAGAGCGCCGCGCCGACGACCGTCAGCTCGCGCGGCTCCGACCCCGCCGCCCCGGGCTCGACATCGATCGCGAACGTCCCTCCGGACGTCCCGTCGCTCGTCCAGAGCTCCTCGCCGAGCGCCACGTCACGCGCCGTGAACGCGACCCCGCCGCCGAACGGCACGAGGTCGTCGACGACGTCGAGCACGGACGTCGTGATCGCCGCGAGCTCGAACGTCCCCGCCGCCGTCCCGTCCGAGCGCCAGAGCCCCCAGCCCGGCGCCGACGCCCCTCGCGCGCCGAAGAAGAGCGTCGTGCCGACGACCACCGGCGGCGCGCCGAGGAAGGACGACGGGCCCGCCCCCTCCGCCCCGGGGGCGAGGTCCTTCACGAGGACCGTCCCCGCGGCCGTCCCGTCCGTCCGCCAGAGCTCCTGCCCGTGGACGCCGTCGTCCGCGAAGAACCACGCCGCGCCCTGGAACACGGTCAGCCCGAACGGCGACGACGACGGCGACCCCGGACGGAGGTCCGCGATCCGCGTCGTCCCCGCCGTCGTCCCGTCCGTCCGCCAGAGTTCCCGCCCGTCGGCGTCGACGGCGGTGAAGACGATCGTCCCGTCCGGGAGGCGCGCGGCGTCCTGCGGCGCGCCGCTCCCCGGCCCGACGAAGAGGTCCGCGACGAGGACGGTGCCGGCCGCGGTGCCGTCGCTCCTCCACAGCTCCCGCCCGAGACCGTCGGTCTTCGCGGCGAGCCAGGTGACCGTCCCGTCGCGGAGCAGCGGGCGCGGATCGGACCCGCCGAGCACCGGCCCGACCGGCGTCGCGTCGAGGTCCGCGACGAGGGTCTGCGCGTCGGCGGACGCCGCGGCCAACGCCAGCGTGAAGGAGAGGCGAGCGGAGCGGAACATGAGACCTCCGAGGAGGACGACCGACGGGGCGGAGCGGCCGTCCGCCATCGAATAGATCCCGCCGACCGAGGATCGGACTCGAAAACCTCCGCCGTCCGGCCGTCAGCCGCGCCGCTCCCAGCGGTCGAGCAGCAGGAGACCGCCCCACGACTGCCCGTCGCCGAGCTCCTGCTCGAGGATCCGCGCGCGCGCCTCGTCCCACGGCAGACGCTCGAGCTCGATCGCCTCCTCGGGCTCGAGCCGCTGGCCGACGTCGGTCAGGTCCTCGGCCAGGAAGAAGTGCGTCCGCTCGGTCGAGACCCCCTTGTACGGCGCGAACGCCCCGAGGTACGTCCACCGCTCGGCCAGGAGCCCCGCCTCCTCGCGCAGCTCCTTCTTCGCCGCGACGAGCGGCTCCTCCCCCTTCTCCATCCCGCCGATCGGGAACTCCCAGAGCCAGGTCCGGAGCAGATAACGGTACTGCCGGCCGATCAGCGTCGTGCCGTCCTCGAACCGCGGGACGACCCCGACCGCGCCCGGCATCTCGACGTAGAAGTACTCCCCCTCGCTGCCGTCCGTGCGGACGTAGCGGTCTCGGCAGTACTCGTGCCAGCGGTTGTCGACCAGGACCTCGCGCGACAGCCGGGAGAAGGGGCGGGGTGCGTCCATCCGGGGAGGATACGGCGTGGTAGCGTCGCGCGCATGCTCCAGACCCTCCTCCTCTCCGCCTCCCTCCTCGCCCCGCCGGCCGAGCTCGACGGCCACTGGATCGGCGCGCTCGTCCGGGACGACGGCGTGGTCCCGATCGAGGTGACGATCGACGGGGTCGGCCCGACCGCCGGCCGCTTCTCCCTCCCCGAGTGGGCGGTGTTCGACGTGCCGGTCCCGATCGACGTCGCGGACGACGGCGTGACGATCGGCCTCTTCGTGACCCGGGGGCGGTTCGAGCGGGCCGGCGGCGACGAGCTGACCGGCGTCGCGCCCCTCGGCCGCGGCCGGACCGCCCCGGTCCACCTGAAGCGGGTCGGCTTCGCGCCGGTGCGCGGGTTCGTCGACGAGGAGGTCCGCTTCGCGAGCGGCGACGTCGAGCTCGCCGGCACCGTGCGGCGTCCGCCCGGGCCCGGCCCGCACCCCGGCGTCGTCCTCCTCTCGGGGCGGAGCTACGGCGCCCGCTGGTCCATGACTCCGTTCGCGTCGCTCCTGGCGCGGGCGGGCGTCGCCGCGATCCTGTTCGACGGCCGCGGGCGGGGCGACTCGACCGGCGACCCGCTGACGACGACGGCCGCCGACCGGGTCGCCGACGCGCGCGCCGCGTTCGCGTGCCTCGCCGCGCGCGAGGACGTCGACGCGAGCCGCATCGGCTACCTCGGCGAGAGCACCGGCGGCTGGATCGCGCCGCTCGCCGCCGACGGCCGGGACGTCCGGTTCCTCGTGCACGTCGTCGGCCCGGCCGAGGACGTCCCGTCCCAGCAGGGGCACACGGTGCAGGGGATGATGCGGCGGTCGGGAGAGGAGTTCTCCGACGAGGAGCTCACGGCCGCGTTCGCGTACCAGTCGGACCTCTGCCGTCACCTCGCGGCCGGCGGGACGTTCGACGCGTTCGCCGACCGCATCGCCGCCGCGCGCGCGACCCGCTGGGGCCGGTACGCCGACACGCCGGACGACTTCGACGTCGCCGGCCTGCAGTTCCTGAAGCACCAGTCGTACGACCCGACCGACGCGCTCCGTCGCCTCCGCGCGCCGCTCCTCGCGATCTTCGGCGGCGACGACTTCGTCGTCCCCCCGGAGATCAACGTCCCGAAGCTCGAGGCGCTGCTCGCCGAGGCGGGGGTCGGGTTCGAGGTCATCGTCGTCGACGGGGCGAACCACGACGTCTACCGCGCCGAGCCGGACTCGCCCTGGCCGTTCCCCCGGCCCCCGCCGTCGTACCACGCGAAGCTCGTCGAGTGGGTCCGGACGCACGCCGGCCTCGACCCCGAGTGACGGCGACGCGCGGTCAGCGCTCCGCTTCGCTCCACCACTCCTCGAAGAGGCCCGCCTCGTCGCGCGGCAGGAACGCCGTCGGCGCGACCTCGGCGTGGTAGCGGCGGAACGCGTCGGCGAACCCGCGCGGGTCGCGTTCGAACCGCGCCGCCGCGCGGTCCGACCCGCGCATCAACCGCTCGAACCGGAGCCTCGCCACGAGGAGCGCGGCGAGGCGGACGCCGTCGGGCGCGGCGCGGCGGAGCGCGGCCCGGAGGTCGTCGGGCAGCGTCGCGTCGTCGGACGCCGTGCGGAGCGCCGCCGCCGGGTCCGCGGCCCGGAGCGCGCGGGCGACGGTCCGCTCGAACGCGGCGTACTCCGCCGGGAGGGTCACGCCACGACCTCCCGCAGCCGCCGCACCTCCTCGAGGAGGGGCGCGACGTCGTCCGGTCCGACCGTCCCCTCCATCCGCTCGAGCGTCACCGCGCGGAGGTTCGGGCAGCGCGGCCGGACCTCGGCGAGGCGGCGCCAGACCTCTTCCGGGACGGCGCGGTCGTGGCTGTCGAGGCGGAGCGTCCGCCCGTCCGGCAGCCACGCCGGCTCGGAGACGTCGCCGCCGGAGACGTGGATCTCGATCACCTTCTCGAGCGGCGCGCGGGCGAGCCAGGCGTCCGCGTCGAACCCGAGGTTGTCGGCGTTGACGACGAGGTTGTGGAGGTCGAGCAGGAGGTGGGCGCGCGGGCCGTCGAGCGCCGCGGCGAGGAACGCCGGCTCGTCGAGCGGGTCGCCGAGGGCGTAGTAGAACGCCGAGTTCTCGAGCCCGACCGCGGGGACGACCCCCGCCATCGCCCGGAGCCCGTCCCGGACGTGCGCGGCCATCGCGTCGGTCATGGGGACCGCGAGCGGCAGCATCAGGTTCTCGCCGTCGAGGTCGGTCACGCCGAGGTGATCGGTCCACCAGTCGAACCCGAACTCCGCGTGCGTCCGCGCCGTCGCGTCGAGCCACCGCGCCCGCCGCCCGTCCCGATCGGGGTCGGCGCTCCCCGGCGACCACCCGACGCCGTGCGCCGCGAACCGCTTCCCGTGCGCCCGCCCCAGCTCGAGGAACCGCGCGAAGTACCCGTTCGGGACGAACCGGTCCGGCGCGTCGCGGTCGACGGTCCAGAGCGTCTCCGGCGTCACCTCGAACCGGTCGACGAGCGGCGTCACGCCCTCGACGACGAGGTCGAGGAACGCCCGGTCCGCCTGCAGCGTGAACGCGACGTCGACCACCGGCGCACCCGCCGCTCAGCGCCCGGTGTAGAAGTCGAGGAACCGCCGTCCCAGCGGCGGGACGTGCGCCATGCCGCACGGACCTCGAAGGCCCTCCTCCTCGCCTTCGATCCAGCCGCCGCAGGGCTCCTGGATCCCCCACCGCGCCCCCGGGGGCGCTCCCTCCCGCAGCCGCTTCGCCGCCGCCGCCGCGAGCGCCGACTCGATCGAGGCGCGACGGGAACGGTCGGACTCTCGATCGGAGCCCGCGAGGCGAGCGGCCTCGTGCGCGAGCTGCGCCGCGCCCCGGTCGACGAGGGCGAGGTCGAGCGCGCCGACGTCGTCCGCGTGCTCCAGTCGCTCGAGGTCGGCCGCGGCGAGCACCTCCGCGCACCTCTCCGCCCTCGCGGCGCACGACCGCACGTCGCCGAGGAGGGCGCTCCGAAGACGTGCGCCGATCGCCGCGTTCCGGCGACGCACCCTCTCCACCTCCGCCACCCGGCGGGGACCTCCGCGCCACGCCGTCCCGGTGCTCCGTCGGAAGCGCCCGTCCGGGTCGAACTCGAGCCAGCGCGCCGCCTCGTCCCCGTCGGTCTCCACGAGGAGCAGCATCGGCTCGTCGGCCGCGGGACCGACGGCGAACGCCTCTTCGACGACCGTGCGGCGCGCGCAGACGACGTGCGCGAGGGCGAGCGGCGCCATCGCCTCGGGCGTCGCGTGGTTCAGGAAGCTCCCGAGTTCGATTCCTCGCGTGAGCGACCGCTCGAGCGGGAAGACGAGCACGAGGAGCGGCTTCCCGGTCCGTCTCGCGACGTCGCGCTCCCCGAGGAGCCAGTCCCGATCGAATGCCTCGAACCTCTCCGCCGCGCCCTCCTCCTCCGTCCGCCCCCACGCCACGCCGGCGAGGCCGGCCGCGCCGAGGACGAGGAACCGACGCCGGTCGAGCCCGGTCGTCTCCCGCGCCGTCATCGGTCGGAGTAGAAGTGGAGGAAGCGGCGGCCGAGGTCGGGGGTGAAGCCCATGCCGCAGGCGATCATCAGGCCCTCCTCGTCTTCCTCTCCCTCGATCTCGACGCCGCAGCCGTCGCTCGTCGCCCACTTCGTGCCGGGGGGCGGGACGTCGCGCAGGCGCTTCACCGCGGCCGCGGCGAGGGCGGCCTCGATCGCGGCCCGCTCCGACTCGTCGGCGTCGAACGCCTCCTGCGCCAGCCACGCCGCCGCGCGGTCGACGAGCGCCGACTCGAGCTCCGCCACGTCGTCCGCGGCCTTGAGACGCGTGATGTCGTCGTCGCCGAGGACGGCCGCGCACTCCTCGGCCCGCCGGGCGATCGCGTCGCGGTCGCCGACGAGCACGCCGTGGAGGTACGCGGCCAGCGCCTCGTTCCGGGCGACGTACGACGCGTCGACCGCCGCCACCTGCTCCTCGTACGACGTCCCGGCCGACCAGTCGACGGTCGTGACGGCGGGGAGGGTCGGGTCGAGCGGTCGCGCCCGCCGCGAGCCGTCGGTCTCGATCAGGACCATCAGCGGCTCGCCGTCCGGCGTGCCGTCCCCGAGCGCCTCCGCCAGCTCGGACCGCGTCGCGCAGACGACGTGGGCGAGCGCGAGGTCGGCCATCGCGGCCGGCTCGGCGTGGTTCAGGTACGCCCCGAACAGCTCCCCCTGCGCCCATTTCTTCCGGTCGTCGGCCGGGATGAGGAGGACCAGGAGCGGCTTCCCGCCCGCCTTCGCCTTCAGGAGCTCGCCGGTCAGGCCGGGGGTGAGGACCCTGGCGAAGCCCGGGCGATCGCAGCCGAGGAACGCCGGGAGAGCCGCGGAGGCCGCCCCGAGCGACGTGAGGTGGAGGAAGCGTCGTCGATCCATGCGATTCACCTGAACGGGCGGCCGAGGGGGCGGTTCGGCCTCGTCTCCACGATCTCCGACCATGGTAGACCGCTCCCGTTCCCGGGAAACCGCGCGAAAGCCCGCGGGTCCGCCCCGCCGGACGGCGCACGAACCTCGGGCGGCGGCCGGACGGGAGCGTTAGACTCGCCCGGTTCGAGCATCGTCCCCGGATTGGAAGAAACATGAAGATCCTGATCGGAATCGTCGTGGTGCTGGTCGTCCTGGCCGGCGTCGGGTTCGTCCTCCCCACCGAGTTCGCCGTCGCGAAGAGCGTCACCATCGACGCGCCGCCGGCGAAGGTCCACGAGCACGTCGGCGACCTGAAGAAGTGGGACGCGTTCATGCCGTGGGCGGAGGAGGACCCGTCGATGGTCACCACGCTCGGCGAGAAGACGACGGGCGTCGGCGCCCATCAGAGCTGGACCGGCAAGGACGGAGACGGCGAGCTGACGTTCACGAAGAGCGACCCGAAGACGGGCGTCTCCTACGACATGGCGTTCATCCACGGCGACATGCGCGCCGAGTCGAAGAGCGAGATGACGTACGAGGAGGTCGCCGGCGGAACGAAGGTGACGTGGACGATCGAGGGGGACCTCGCCGACATGATGCCGCCGGTCCTGGCGGGGTACATGGGACTGATGATGGAGGGGAACGTCGGCGAGATGTTCGACCGCGGCCTGACCAAGCTGAAGGCGAAGGTCGAGGCGAAGTGACCGCCGGTCCGGCGTGAGGGAGCGGGGGGCGCATCGACTACGATCTCCCCCGATGCTCCGGCTCCTCGCGCTCCTCCTCCCGCTCTCCCTCCCCGCCCTCGGCGGCTGCGCGCTCGAGCTGGCGCTCGACGACCCGCCGCGGTCGGTCTCGCTCCCCGCGGGCGAGACCGTCCTCCCCACGCGCTGGGTGCAGGACATGCCGCTCGTCCAGGTCGCGCTCGAGGGGCGCGGCCCCTACGAGTTCCTGATCGACACCGGGTCGTCGGCGACGATCCTCTCGAAGCGCGTCGCCGACGAGGCGGGGCTCGAGCCGCTCGCCGGCGTCGCGTACGCGATGGGCGCGCACGGGGACGTCGTCGGGACGAGCGACCTCCGCCGGGTCGAGACGCTGGAGATCGGGCCGTGCCGGTTCCACGACACGGCGGTCCTCGTGCTCGACCTCGAGCCGCTCCGCCGCTCGTTCCAGGTCCCGTTCGACGGGATCGTCGGATACCCGATGTTCATGGAGACGACCTGGACGCTCGACTACCCGAGACGCCAGGTCGTCCTCGGCACGCCACCCCTCGACCCGCCGGACGGCCGGGAGATCCTCCCCCTTCCGCCCCGCTCGCCGCGCCCGGATCTCCTCGTCCCGCTCGGCGACGCCACCCACCGGTTCCTGCTCGACTCCGGGAGCAACGACGCGATCTCCCTGCGCGGAGGCGTCGGCGAGTACGTCTTCCGGGAGTTCCCGGTCTTCGCCGAGGTGACCGGCTCGATCTCCGGCAACCTGACGCTCGCGCGCATCGGCCGGCTCTCCGACTCCCTCCGGCTCGGAGAGCACGAGATCGAGAACCCGCTCGCGTCGATCGACGCGGAGGGGCAGCGGATCGGATCGCGCATCCTGAAGCACTTCGAGATCACGTTCGATCCGCCGCGGGACCGCATCCGCATCCGCCGCGATCCGGCGGAGAAGGTGAAGCTGGACGGCATCCGCGGCACCGGCGCGTTCGTGCAGCGGTACGGCGAACACTGGGAGGTGTTCCACGTCGTCCACGCCACCCCCGCCGAGCGGGCCGGCCTCCGCCCCGGCGACCGCGTCCTCCGGCGGACCGACGTCCCCGGCGAACACCACGACTCGCCACGGGCGGCCGTCGTCTACCGGATCGAACGCGACGGCGCCGAGCGCGACGTCCGCGTGCCGGTCGAGGCGCTCGTGCCGTAGGGGGAGGAGAGCAGGGGAGAGGGCGCTGACGCGGAGGACCGAGGTCGGCGTCAGGACTTCGCGGACGGACGGCCCGTCGCCGAGTCGGCTCGCTCGCGGGATTCCTCCCGCGGGAGGGGTGAGGATTCCCCCACGTCAAGGGTCGGCTTGCCCGGTGGGAGCGTTCGATCGGTCGGGGCTCCGGGCACGGTTTGTGCACGCGTTTCCCCGGTCGCTCGTCGACCGGAACGGAGGCGCACGATGTCCCCTCGCACCCTCGGCCCCGCCCTCGCGGCGGTCACCGCCGCCCTGCTCGCCGGCCCGCTCGCGGCCGACGTCCTGAAGGTCCCGAAGCAGTACGCGACGATCCAGTCCGCGCTCGACGCGGCGGGGTCCGGCGACGTCGTCGAGGTCGCCAAGGGGACGTACGTCGAGTCGATCGTCTTCTCGTTCAAGACGAACGTCACCCTGCGCGCCAAGGACGACGCGATCGTGACCGTCGACGCCGCGGGCGCGCATCACGCGCTCCTCGTCTCCTCGGTCGCGTACGCCCGGATCGAGCGGATCCGGTTCCGGAACGCGAGCGAGGCCGTGATCCGGCTCGTCGGCAACGGGAAGGGGATCGTGCTCGTGAAGTGCCGGGCCACCGGCGGCGCACGCGGCATCGACGTCGATTCGACGCCGGCGTTCACGGTTCGGAAGTGCGTAGTGCGCGACGTGACGGAGTCCGCGATCCACCTCGGATCGTCGTCGATCGGGGGGTTCGTGACGAAGAACGACCTGGCGGACTTCAGCTCGGGGATCGTCGCCACCGGCGTCCTGCACACCATCGAGGAGAACACCCTGACCTCTCCGGGGCTGTACGGGATCTCCCTCATCTCCTGCGAGCGGACCTGCGCCGTCGCCAACGAGATCGAGGGGATCTCGGCCGACGGTCTCCGCATGATCGACACGATCGACTGCACCTTCGCTGGCAACCTCGTCGTCGGCGGTCAGACCGGCCTCCGGATCGAGAGCAACGCGATCGGCGCCGTGGTCGAGAAGAACAAGGTCGTCGACGCGATCCACGGCTACATCTCGTTCGCCGACGGCGCCCGGTTCATGGCGAACAAGGCGCAGAAGTGCTCCAGCCTCGGATTCGCCCTCTCCGGCGAGCGACTCTTGGTGCATCGAAACCTCGCCCTGAAGACGCTCTTCTACGGCTTCGACATCACCGCGACGCAATCGTCGTACGTCGGCAACGTCGCCGAGCTGAGCGGAACGGTGGGCCGGTACGTCACGACCACGGCGTTCGAGACGAGCTACTGGATCGGGAACGACTTCGACGGAACGGAGTATCACTGAGGGGGAGCAAGGGAGAGCAGGGGAGAGGGCGCTGACGCGGAGGACCGACACCGCCGTGAAGTG
>JAUIEL010000095.1 GCA_030428825.1 bacterium | reverse complement strand
ACCTCGTCCGGTACGGCGTGATCGACGATCCGTCGGCCACGACGACGGTGACGATCGCGGAGGACGGCCCGGACGTCACCCGGGTCGCCCTGACCGCGCCGTCGGAGCGCGGCGATGGGTGACCCCGCGACGCGTCGCCTCGGCGCCGCCGTGTTGCTGCTCGCGATCGCGGTGGCGGTTGCAGCGATCCTCGCCCGAGGCGGCGCCGACGTGATCGCCGTCGGCGAGGGATCGGGCGAGGCGGCCCGGTCGGCGGCCGTCCGCACGTCCGGGTCGAAGCCGGTGGCCGAGGCGAGGGCCGCGCGCCCGGTCGAGCGGACCGTCGAGGAGTCGCGGGGGGACGCGACGGTTGCGTCCGGCGAGAGCGAGGCCGGGCGGCGACTCGAAGTCGTCGTCACCGTCCGGAACGAGGCCGGGGTCGCGGTCGAGGGGATCGACGTCGTCGCCGAGCCGGCCGACCCGAACGAGCCGCGGACGGTGTCGCGGCGGGACCGGAAGGGGACGACCGACCGGCAGGGGGTCTGCCGCCTGCGCCTCTTCGACGGCCCGTTCCGGATCGGCGCGAACCGGCGCGGCACCGACGAGGGGCTCACCGCCGAGTCGGTGATCGCCACCGTCGCGCCCGACGCGATCGAGTGGACGATCGTGCTCCGACGGAAGGCGGCGAGCCTGCACGTCGTCTGCGTCGACGACCGCGACCTCCCGATGGCGGAGGTCGAACTCCACGTCCTCCCCGACGACCTCCGCGCCGACACCGGTCCGGACGGCCGCGCGTCGTTCGAGGCGCTCCCGGTCGGACGGCACCGCCTCTTCGTGGTCGGCCGGAAGGATGGGTATGTCGTGGAGAGCGAGCATGACCGGACCTTCGACCTCGTCGCCGGCCAGCGGGAGCTCGTGCGGTTCCGGTACGCGCGCCGCGGGAGGCTCGAGGTCCGCGTCGAGCCGGCGCCGCCCGAGCCGATCCGCGTGCGCGTCCGCGCGCGGGAGCGGGTCTGGACCGGCCGGGGCGGATACCGGCCGATCTCGGCGAGCGGCGTCGCGACGTTCGACGTCGCGCCGGGGACGTACGACGTCGAGGCGCTCTTCCCGTCGACGTCGCCCCTCTCTCCCCTCCGGCCGGTCGAGGCGGTCGTGCGCGCCGGCGAGCGGACCTCGGTCGTCGTCCCGGTCCGGGCCTACGACGGGGTGCTCGCCGGGCGCGTCGTCGACACGCGCGGGAGGCCGGTGGCGGAGGCCGACGTCGAGGTCCGCTCGGCCGGATCCGGGGCGCCGAAGCGCGCGTCGACCGCCGAGGACGGGACGTTCGAGATCCGCGGCCTCCCCGACCTCGCGCTCGAGCTCCGCGCCGAACACCGCGCCGTGTCGACGGGGTCCGACGAGCCGCTCCTCCGGCTCGACGGACCCGCGCTCGACGTGGAGCTCCGCATCCCGTCCCTCTACCGCATCGAGGGGACGGTCCGGCGGCCGCCGCGGGACACGGCGCCGCTCGACGACCGGGTCTACTTCTGGAACGAGGCGGTCTACGGCCGCTGGTGGGACGACGCCAAGCTCGTGCTCGACGCCTCCGACCCGACGCGGGGAACGTTCTCCCACCCGAACCTCCTCGCCGGCACGTACCTCGTCCGGTACGGCGTGATCGACGATCCGTCGGCCACGACGACGGTGACGATCGCGGAGGACGGCCCGGACGTCACCCGGGTCGCCCTGACCGCGCCGTCCTCGATGGAGACCGGCGGCGGATGAGCGGACGTGGGGCGGGGGAGGGGCCCGCGGTCCGCCGCGAGCGAGTAGGATGAACACCGACCTGCGCCGCCGTCCCGACTCCCGAACCCGACATGCATCTCCTCGCCCCGTTCCTCGCCGCCGCCCTCCTCGTGCCCGCCGACGCCGACCTGGCGCAGCTCGCGCGGGACGCGCGGTCGAAGAAGTACGACGTCCGCCTCGACGCGTACCACGCGCTGCTCGACCTCGGCCCGGAGGGGATCCGGGTGCTCGAGCCGATCCTCCGCGACGCCGAGGAGAAGGCGCGCAAGGAGTTCCTCTCGCACGCGAGCGGGTCGAAGGCGAAGGGGTTCCGGCGGAAGCTGAAGGGGATGATCGAGGAGCGCCGGAAGGAGGCGCTGAAGATCATCCGGGACAAGACGAAGTACCCGGACGACGCGCACGGCGAGGTCGGCCAGCCGCTCGTCGACGGCGCGGTCTCGAAGCTGCGCGACGTCTGGCTCCGCCCCGGCCGCCTCTTCCTCGACGAGAACGAGGAGGTGAAGGCGACGCTGTACTACGTCCGGGAGGCGGCGCAATACCTGAAGCGGGCCGGCTTCCAGCCGAACTGGTACGACGAGGACCTGAGCGCCGCGTACCGGGAGCTCGACGAGCAGTTCGACGGGCTCGAGATCACCTTCTCCTCCCGCGACCGGAAGGAGATCGAGGAGATCTACGAGTTCAACGCGACCGGCCCCGGCTCGGCCACCGACGAGGAGCGGCGGTTCGCCCGGATCCTGAACGACTATCGCCTGATGCTGGGGCTCGACGCGCTCGAGCTCGACGACCGACTCGTCGTCGCGGCGCGCAAGCACAGCCAGGAGATGATGGACATGGACTACTTCGCGCACGAGTCGCCGGTGGCCGAGAACCGGACGCCGGGGATGCGCGCGCAGAAGGAAGGGTACGGCGGCGGCGTCCTCGAGAACTGCGCGATCTCCGCCGACGCGCAGGGGGCGTTCGACGGCTGGTACAACTCGTCGGGGCACCACCGCGGGCTGATCGCGAACGCGTCCCAGCTCGGCGCGGGGCACTCCGTCACGTCGGCCGGCCGCCCCGGCCGCCAGTGGACGATGCTGGCCGGCTCGTCGAACTCGCTCCGCGGGAAGAAGCCGAAGGGGAACCCGCGCCTCGTCTTCCAGGAGCGGAAGGCGCGCCTCCAGCCGCAGGACGCCGAGACCCGGTTCGCGCTCGCCCGCTGGTGCTTCCAGAACGAGATGCCGGACGAGGCGAGGGAGCTGCTCCGCGAGGTCGTGCAGATCGATCGCGAGCACAAGAAGGCGCACCTCCTGCTCGGGCACGTCCGCTCGAACGGCGTCTGGGTCACCGCCGAGGAGAAGCTCCTCGCCGACGTCGAGGAGAAGGGGCCGGAGGAGGTCCTGGCGCTGGTCGGCGAGCGGCTCGGGGCGCAGGAGCCGTCCGTCCGGCTCGCCGCGGTCCGGGTGATCGAGAAGATCGGCGACCGCGCCGGTCTGCCGCTCCTCGTGCGCGCGCTCCGCGACGACGCCTCCGAGGTGCGCGACGCGGCGTGCGGCGCCCTGGCGCGGACGGGCGACCCGGCGGCGGTGGGCCCGCTGAAGGGGGCCCTCTCCGACCGGAGCTTCTACGTCGCGCACTCCGCGGCGGCCGCGCTCTGGAAGCTCGGGAACGGCGACGGCGTCGCGACGCTCTTCAAGGGGCTTCGCAGCGGCAACCTGAACCCGCGCCTCGACGCGCACCGCAAGGCGCGCTCGGCGTTCGGCAAGGACTTCGGTTACGCGTGGGACCTCCCGGAGGTCGAGCGCGCGAAGGTGGTCGACGAGTGGGAGGCGTACGTCGAGACGCTCACGCCGGGCGGCTGACGCCGTCCCGGAGACACTTCCTCGGGGGAGGGACATGGCGACGTTCGAGGTCGATCCGGACATCCGGCGGGCGCACGCACCGGCGCCGCGCCTCTACACCGGCGAGGAGGCGCACCGGCGCCAGCTCGACGGCATCTTCGCGGCGGCGTGGCTGCCGGTGTCGACGGCCGACGGCCTCGACGAGGTCGGCTCGGCCCGCCCGTTCACCTTCCTCCCCGACGCGCTCGACGAGCCGCTCCTCCTGGTCCGCGACCTCCACGGGACGCTCCGCTGCCTCTCGAACGTCTGCACCCACCGCGGAAACCTCATCGTCGAGGGAGAGTGGCGGCTGGACACGCTCCGGTGCCGGTACCACGGCCGGCGGTTCCACCTCGACGGGACGTTCGCGTACATGCCGTGCATGCAGGGGGCCGACGGCTTCCCGAGCGAGCGCGACTACCTGCCGCGGATCCCGCTCGCCGAGTGGCGCGGCCTCCTGTTCGCCGCGCTCGGACCGCGCGTCGACCTCGCCGCCGCCGTCGCGCCGGTCGAGGAGCGGCTGCGCGGACTCGGCATCACCGCGTGGCGGCGGCTCGAGGCGCCGGCGTTCGACCTCGAGGTCGCCGCGCACTGGGCGCTCGTCTGCGAGCGCGCCCTGGAGGGATTCCACGGCTCGCGCCTGCACGACGCGCTGACCGAACCCGGCTCGCTCCTCTGGCACCCGACCGAGGTCTGGGACCACGGCTCGGTCCGCGTCGCCCTGGCGCTCGGCCGCGAACCGGTCTTCGACCTGCCGGACGGCCACCCCGACCGGGGCGAGCGGGTCGCGGCGTTCGAGTTCCACCTCTTCCCGACCACCTTCCTGCGGGTCCATCCGTGGGGGATGGTCCTCCAGACCGTCGACCCGGTCGGGCCGGACCGGACGCGCGTCCGGTTCCGCGTCTTCGTCGCCGAGGGGCGCGAGCTCGAGGAGGGGTTCGCGGCCCGTCTCCGCCACACCGCCGGCGAGGACCGCGGCCTCGTCGAATCGGTGCAGCCCGCCGCCCGGTCGAGGCTCTTCCACGGCGGCCGCTACTCGCCCGAGCGCGAGGTGGCGGTGCATCACTTCCACCGGCAGCTCGCGGCGTGGATGGCGGTCGGCGACGGCGCCGGACTCGTCCGCCGTCGGACCGCTCACGCCGTGCGGCGGAGCAGCCAGCGCGACCAGGGGACGAGCACGGCGT
The DNA here is from genome assembly GCA_030428825.1 of bacterium. Lineage (GTDB taxonomy): Bacteria > Planctomycetota > B15-G4 > B15-G4 > JADJEK01 > JAUIEL01. Next base: position 8,937 of record JAUIEL010000095.1, on the reverse strand, counting down.
AGCACGGCAGGTAGGCGAAGAACGGCGCCTTCATCGTGAACCAGATCCCGAGGTGGAACGCCGTCCCGACGAGCGCGAACAGCGGGCCGAGCCGCGGCCGGAACAGGACGAGCAGGAACGTCACCTCGAACGCGATCGTGAACCAGCCGAGCGCCTTCACCAGCGCGAACCGTTCCGCGAACCAGACGCCGAGCGGACGGTCCCAGTAGAGGGCGTTCACCATCAGGTAGCGCTGGAGCGTCGTCCCGTTCAGCCACTCGACGCCGCTCCCGAGCATCTTCGACAGCGCGGCCGAGAGGTACGCCATCGCCAGCACCCAGGTCATCACGAGCCTCGGCCACCGGGCGTGCGCGTCGGTCGCGCCGAGCGGGAGACGTCCGGACGCCGGGCGTCGCCGGGCGTCGAGCGAGAGGACCGCCCCGGACGGGGCGCACGCCAGGAGGAGGACGAGGATGGCCGGCATCGTCTCGATGTGGTGGAACTCGCCGTACGAGTGGCTGTGGCCGACCACGAACGAGAACGAGACGAACAGGGCCGCGAGGCTGGTCCGGGTGAAGAACCCGACGAGCGACGACGCCGCCGCCGCGATCGCGACGCCGTGCGCGATCCGGAGGTGAAGCAGCGACGGCCGGAACTCCTCCCCGAACGGCGCGGTCAGGACGCGGAGCAGGAGGATCGGGTCGTACATCGAGTCGGGGAGCGCGGCGAACTCGGCGTGCCGCGTCCACGGCGGGATGGTCAGCACGAGCCACGGCGCGACGGTCATCACGAGCAGGAACGCGGAGACCGAGACCCGGCAGATCGCCAGGTCGAGGAGCGGCGCGGGCCGGAACCAGTACGCCTCCCACCGCGCGCGGAGCGAGGTCACCGGCCTCCTCCCGCCCCCGCGTCCGGGACGTCGACCTCCCGCTCCACCCGCGGCGCGGCGGCCTCGATCGTCCCTCCCTCGCCCAGCTCGAACCTCCGCTCGATCAGGCGGAGGCGGACCACCTCCTCGCCGCTCCGCTCCTCGTAGCGGCGGACCCCTGCCGCGACGCGCTCCGCCCTCCACCGTCGGATCGCGTCGACGAACAGCCGCCGCCACTCGTCGGACCGCATCCCGAGCGCGTCCGCGGTCAGCGCGACCTCGCGGCCGTCCGCGAGGACGCCGACCGGGTCGTGGATCGTCACCTCGACCGGCGGCGCGTACGCGGCGCCGTACATCTGGTAGTCGGTGAACGGCCAGAGCGCGGGAGAGCAGAGGACGCGGAACCGCGCCAGGGACTCGAGCTGCCTCGGCGGACAGAGGAGCTTGAAGGCGGTGACGAACTGGAGGCCGAGCACGGCCACGATCACGCACGAGGCCGCGCGGCGCGAGGAGCGCGGCGCGGCCTCGGTGCGAGCCCCCTCGCCGGGGACGTCCGGGGTCACTTCAGCTCGTCCATGACCGCGGCCAGATCCGCCGCGCCGGGCCGCAGGTCGTCCTCGCCGAGCTGCGCGAGCGGGCGGTCGACCATCTCCAGCGCGTCGGCGAACGAGCGCGACTCCGGGTTCACGTACAGGAGCCCGGTGACGATCTTCCGCTCCTCCCGGGCCCGGTGCAGCACCCGCTGCGCCTCGAGCCGGTCGGTCGGGTCGTAGTCCTCGTCGAGCTTCTTCAAGGTGATGTGCGAGCCGTCCGGCAGCTCGACGTCCTTCGTCTCGCCGGCGGCGATCTCGACGTCGACGTTCTCGTACCCCGGGACGAACCCGATCTCGTGCAGCGCCCAGTCGTGCTCGCGCGTGTACTTGTACGACTTCGTCGAGCCGTCGTGGTCGTTGAACGTCACGCACGGCGAGATGACGTCGAGGAGCGCCGTTCCGCCGTGCGCGGCCGCGGCCTTGATGAGCGGCACGAGCTGCTTCCGGTCGCCGGAGAACGAGCGGGCGACGAAGTCGCAGCCGAGCTCGACCGCCAGGCCGCACGTGTCGATCGCCTCGAGGTCGTTGCGGGTGCCGTGCTTCAGCACCGAGTCGACGTCCGCGGTCGCGGAGAACTGCCCCTTGGTCAGGCCGTAGACGCCGTTGTTCTCGATGACGTAGAGCATCCGGACGTTGCGCCGGAGGAAGTGGACGAACTGCCCGAGGCCGATCGACGCCGAGTCGCCGTCGCCCGACACCGCGACCAGCCGGAGCTGCCGGTTGGCGAGGTTCGTCCCGGTCGCGACCGCCGGCATCCGCCCGTGGACGGAGTTGAAGCCGAACGATCGGCCGAGGAAGTACGCGGGGGTCTTCGACGAGCAGCCGATCCCCGACAGCTTCGCGACGTCGTGCTGGTCGACGCCGAGCTCGAAGAACGCCTGGGTGATGGCGGCGGAGATCGCGTCGTGGCCGCAGCCGGCGCAGAGCGTCGACTTGGCGCCGCGGTAGTCCTGCAGCACCAGCCCGAGGCGGTTCGTCTTCGGCGACGGGGCGGCGGGGGCCTTGGAGTCGCTCATGTCAGACCTCGACCTTCTGACCGACCTTCGCGGTCACGCCGTCGGCGATGAAGCGGGCGTGGATCGGGAGCCCGTCGTAGTGGAGGAGCGACGTCAGCTTGTGCGCCACGTCGCCGCAGTGCAGCTTGATCAGGCCGGCCATCTGCGCGTCCCGGTTCTGCTCGACCACGAAGACGTGCTCGTGGCCGTCGATGAACTCGGTCACCGCGTCGTTCAGCGGGAGCGCGCGCAGGCGGAGGTAGTCCGTCGCGACGCCGGCGGCGGAGAGCATGTCGCGCGCCTCCTTCATCGGGGCGTCGGACGTCCCGAACGCGATGATGCCGATGGTCGCGCCCTCCATCGCGTCGAGGACCGGCGCCGGGACCCGGTCGCGCGCGGTGTCGAGCTTCCGGGCCAGCCGGTCGAGGTTCCGCTGGTACACCTCGGCGCTCTCCGAGTACGCCGCCGCCTCGTCGTGTCCCGAACCGCGGCAGAAGTACGCCGCCTGCGGGTGCGGGTTCCCGGGGAGGGTGCGGTACGGGACGCCGTCCCCGTCGACGTCGCGGTACCGCTCGAACTTCCCGACCTTCTCGATCGCCTCGGCGTCGAGGACCTTCCCCCGGCGGTACGGCGGCTCGGCGAACTCGAACGGATCTGACATCCACTGATTCATGCCGAGGTCGAGGTCGGACAGGACGAAGACGAGGGTCTGGAACTCCTCGGCGAGGTCGAACGCCTCCTGGCCGCACCGGAAGCACTCCTCGACCGTCGCCGGGAGGAGGACGATGTGCTCGGTGTCGCCGTGCGAGAGGTTGGCGACCATCGACACGTCCCCCTGCGCGGTCCGCGTCGGGAGCCCCGTCGACGGGCCGACGCGCTGGATGTCCCAGATCACCGCCGGCACCTCGGCGTAGTACGAGAGCCCGGCGAACTCCGACATCAGCGAGATGCCGGGGCCCGACGTCGAGGTCATCGCGCGCGCGCCGGCCCAGCCCGCGCCGACCACCATCCCGATCGAGGCGAGCTCGTCCTCGGCCTGGACGACCGCGTACTTCGCCTTCCCGTCCGCGTCGTGGCGGAAGCGCTTCAGGTACGCGATCGCCGACTCGCAGATCGAAGACGGTCAGCCCGCCGAAGACCGCGCCGAGCCCGCCGGCGGCGTTCCCGTCGATGATGATCTTCCCCTCGGTCAGCGCGCGGCGCTCGATCCGGAACGGGAACTCGGGGAGCGGGTTCTCCTTCACGTGGTCGCGGCCGATCTGCACCGCCTGATGGTTCAGCTCGACCGCCTTCGCCTTCCCCTTGAACTGCGTCTCGAGCGCCTGCCGGATCGTCCCCTCCTCCAGGCCGAGCAGCTCGCCGAGGACGCCGACGTAGATCATGTTGACGACGAGCTTCCGGAGCTTCATCTCCTTCACGACCTCGCCGACCAGCTTCGTGAACGGCACCCGGTAGATCGTGAGGTCGTCGCGCTCGACCGACGGAGAGATCGCGTCGTTCAGGATCACGAACGCGCCCGGCTTCAGCTTCGCGAGGTCCTCGTCGGCCGTCGCCGCGTTCATCAGCACGCGGAGGTCGTCGTCGACCCGGCGGGCGACGTACCCCTTCTCGTTCGCGCGCACGGTGAACCAGGTCGGGAGCCCGGCGATGTTCGACGGGAAGAGGTTCTTCCCGGACACCGGCACGCCCATGTTGAAGATCGCCCGCATCAGCACGGAGTTCGAAGACTGCGAACCCGAGCCGTTCACGGTGGCGACCGTGAAGTTGAAGTCGTTGACGATGGTGCTCACGGCGGACTCCGGAGCGCCGAGCCGGACCCTCGGTCCGGGACTCGGGCCTCTGCGACGAAGCCGGAGAGGTTAGCGGAATCGAGGGGGCGAGTCCACGAGCCTCGGGACCCGGCGGAAACCCCGGAGGCTGCGAATCGGCCCCTCCCCGCCCCTGGGCTCTCCCCGACCTCGTCCCTCCCGCACGGTCGACAGGGGGATCACCCCGCCGTCCGCCTCGGCCCGACCCCTCCCGCTCCGCGTGAGCGCCCTCTCCTTCCTCTCGTTCCTCTCCTTCCTTCCTACACCCCCGCGACGTGGATCCCGGTCGCCACGACCGTCACGTTCCCCGCCTCGTCCCTCGTGGCCGTCCCCGCCACGACGACCTCGCTCAGCAGCTCGAGCCCGTGGAACCCCTCGATCGACGCCCTCGCGAGCTTTCCGTCCTCGTGCACCTCCACCACGATCGTCCCCCGCGCCAGCTCGTCCGGCGGCTCGCAGCAGTAGTCCCACGGAGTCCGGCACGAGTCGCCGGGGCGCTCGTCGCAGGGCGTGAACGACCCGTCGGTCAGGCGGAGCTGGGCGCGTCCGTCGACGAGCCCGCTCACCCGCCCGACGACGACGACCTCGGTCGGCTCGGCCGACTCCGCGCGCTCCCGCGCCTCGAGCACGCTCGAAGGAGTGGCGGGAGGCTGCGCCAGCCAAAACCGCTCGGGGATCGCGGCCGACGAGGAGGAGGACGACGGCTCCTTCGGCGCGTCGCTGCAGCCGGCGGCGACCAGCAGGAGGAACGACGGGACGAGAAGGGAGGAGGTTCGGGGTCCGATCATGGTTGTGCTCCGGAACGGGGATTCGAAAGGGAGACCGGCCCGATCAGTCGGGTCGGAGCGAGTTCGCGACGGAGATGCGTACGACCCGAAGAGCGGCGGGGACCGTCCCCGCCGAGCCGAGCAGGACGACGCCACCGAAGCCGACGAGTACGGCGTCGCCCCCGACCTCGAGCGCGAACGCGCTCATGCCGATCCGAAAGGCGGTGCCGTGCACGGCGATCCGGGCGAGGACGAGGCCGACGAGCCCGCCCGCGGCGGCGAGGAGCGTCGCCTCGGCCAGGAGCGAGCGGAGCAACGCCCCGGTCCGGTAGCCGACGGCCCGGAGCGTCGCCAGCTCGACGGCCCGATCGCGCACGGTGGCGCCGAGGGTGTTCGCGCCGGTGACGATCACCGAGAGGGCGATCAGGCCGGCCATCACGGCGGCGAGCGCCCGGATCGGGCCGAAGTAGGCCGCGAGCGCGCCGTAGTACGTGTCCGAGCGGATGGCGACCAGCTCGAGATCGAGGCGCCGCTGCGCGAACACGGAGACATCGGCGACGTCCCCCGCCGTCGCGCTCCGGACGAAGACCGCGGAGACGTCGTCGCGGCGGGCGAGCCCCCGCAGCTCGTGGAGGGGCGCCCAGATCTCCGACTCGACCGCGGTCCCCGCGGCGGCGAACCGTCCGGCGACCGTGAACGTCCCGCCCTCGAACGCGACCGTCCGCCCGATCGCGATCGCGTCCTCGTCGACGCCGAGCCGCTCCGCGACCAGCCTCCCGACGAGGACCTGGTTCGGGCCGGGGAGCGCGCCGGCGGTGAGCGTGACGTCCTCGTGCACGAGGAACGCTCGCTCCGTGACGCCGCGGACGAACCCCGGCGCCTCCCGGCCGCCGGCGCGGACCCGCGTGCCGAGGTGGATCTCCGGAGAGACGGCCGGGACGCCGTTCACGCGCCACACGGTCTCCACGTCCGCGGCGACCAGATCCGCCACGCCGGGGGAGATGGCGGACCGCACGACGTCGCGCATCGCCGCCGCCGAGAGGAGGATCGTCGTGTCGGACCGTCCCTGCGCCGCGAAGCTCCGCCGGAGGCCGTCCATGAACGACGCCGTGGCGACCAGCACCGCGGCGACGAGCGCGAAGGCGGCCCCGTTCAGGATCGTGCGGGTCGGGCGCCGGCCGAGGTTCCGGAGGGCGTAGTCGAGGGGGAGCGAGCGGCCCACGTCACGCTCCCCGGAACAGCCGATGGACGTCGGTCCGCGCCGCCCGGAGCGCCGGGACCGCGGCGGCCGCGACGGCGGCGACGACGGCGATCCCGACCGCCCGGGCGACCTCGCCGGCGGAGAGCGCGAAGCCGACCGACACCCCCTCCACCGCCAGGGCGGCGTGGGAGGTCGACACGACCACGACCGCGGCCGCCACGCCGACCGCGGCGCCGGCGAGCGTCAGGAGGAGCGTCTCGACCGTCACCATCGCGACGAGGTGCGCCCCGCGGTACCCGAGCGTCAGGTGGACGCCGAACTCCCGGCCGCGTTCCTGCACCGAGAGGAGGACGGTGTTGGCGATCAGGACCACGACGACGAGGACGCAGATCCGTCCGAACGCGCGCGCGAACCGGAGCAGCTCGGCGAGCTCCGCCGTCGCCCCCTCGAGGAACTCGAGCCGCGGCCGCGTCGACGTCGGCGCCTCCGCGGTCGCGAACATCCGGTCGATCTCCTCGGCGACCCGGCGGCCGTCGCCGGCGTCCGCGAGCTTCACCTCGAGCTGGGTCACCGTCCCGAGCCGATCGACCCCCGCGGCCCGCTGGAGGAACTCGAGGTGGGTCAGCAGGAGCCCCTCGTCGACCGGGTCGTCGGACGCGAAGATCCCCGCCACGTCGACCGTGATCTCGCCGAACCGGAAGCGGTCGCCCGGGGCGAGGCCGCGGCGGTTCGCGAACGCCCGCCCGACCAGGGCGGCGTCCGGTTCGCGGCGGAAGCGGTCGAGGTCGCCCGCGACGAGCTCGATCGGGCGCGTGCGCAACAGGGTGTCGACCGGCGCCCCCTGGAAGGCGACGACGTCGAGGCTCGCGCGGCAGTCGCTCAGATGGACCTTCACCGGGAGGACCGACTCGACGCCGTCGATCTCCGCGACGCGGCCGGCGTACCGCTCCGGGAGGAACGACGTCTGAGGGCAGTACCGGTTCTCGCGATAGACGACGAGCGTTCGTGCCGCGTCGCCCGAGGAGAGCGCCCGCTGGAGGCCGAGGCCGAGGCTCTCGACCGAGACGAACAGGAAGATCGCCGCCGCGACGCCGAGCGCGGTCAGGACGGTCCGCGCCGGGCGACGCCGCAGGTGGCGGAGCGGCAGCGTCAGGACCGGGATCACGGAGAGACCTCCACGTCGCCCGTCTCGCGCAGCGCGCCCTTCCTCAGCTCGAGGACCCTCGTGCCGACCGACGCCGCGCTCCGGTCGTGCGTCACCATGCAGATCGTCTTCCCGCGTTCGCGGTTCAGGCGGGCGAGGAGGTCGAGCGTCGCCGCGGCCGCCTCGTGGTCGAGGTCGCCGGTCGGTTCGTCCGCGACGAGGATCGGCGGGTCGGCCACGATCGCGCGGGCGATCGCGACCCGCTGCTCCTGTCCGCCCGAGAGTTCGCGCGGATGGTGGGACGCCCGATCCGCGAGGCCGACGAGGTCGAGGGCGAGCGCGACGCGCTCGTGCCGCTCGCGGCGGTCGAGCGGGAAGAGGTGCAGCGGCAGCTCGACGTTCTCGTACGCCGTGAGCACGGGGACGAGGTGGTGCTGCTGGAAGACGTAGCCGACGTGCTCCGCGCGCCAGGACGAGAGGGCCCGCGCGCTCAGGGCCCCCAGGTCGTGGCCGGCGACGGTGACCGTCCCCTCGTCCGGGCGGTCGATCCCCGCGACGAGGTTCAGGAGCGTCGTCTTCCCGCTCCCGGACGGCCCGAGCAGGACGAAGAACGCCCCCTCGTCGATCCCGACGGTCACGTCCTTCAGGGGGGTCAGCTCGTGGTCCCCCTTCACGTACCGCTTGGTGACCCGGTCGAGCGTGATGAAGCTCATCGGTCGTCCCCTTCTTTCCGCGTCCGCGCCCGCACGCGGACGCGGTCGCCGTCCTCGAGCCCGTCGCGTCCCTCGTCGATCAGCTTGTCGGTCGGGTTCAGGCCGTCGCGGATCTCGGTCCAGCCGTCGCGGGCCTCGCCGACGGAGACGTCCCGCCTTCGCGCCCGGTCGCCCTCCGGCCCGAGCACCCAGACTTGCCCGCCGTCGACGAGGCGCGTCGGGACGAGCACCGACCACGTGGTCGGCGGCGACTCGACCGGCCCCGCGCCCTCCTCCCGGCCGAGGAACCGGACCTGGCAGAGCATGTCGGGGAGGATCTTCCCGTCCGGGTCGTCGATCCTCACCTGCACCTCGAGCGTCACCTTCTGGATGTCGGCGCGCTGGACCCGCCGCAGGACGGTGCCGGCGTACGGGGCGCCGCGTCGGGCCTCGCACTCGATCTCCGCGCGCTGGCCGACGAACGTCCGGCCGACGTCCTCGAACGGGACGTCGACCCGCACCCGGAGCCGTTCCGGATCGAACACCTCGCAGACCGGCTCGCCGGCGGCGAGGACGCTCCCCGGGAGCGCGGTCCGCTCGAGGACGATCCCGGACCACGGGGTCCGGACGTCGACCCGTTCGAGGCGGAGCGTCGCGAGCCGTCGCGCGGCCTCGGCGCGGGCGAGCGCGGCCTCCGCGTGGGCGAGTTCGCGCTCGGCCGCCTCGAGCGCGTGCCGGTCCTCGATCCGGAGCTCCTCGGTGCGCCGCGCCGCCTTGTCCGCCGCCGCCGCCGCCGCGACGTCCGCCGTCGCGCGGGCGGCGCGGGCCTTCGCCGTCTCCCGCGCCGCGAGCGCCGCCTCGAGCCGGGCGCGCGCCACCTCGAGCTGACG
>JAUIEL010000854.1 GCA_030428825.1 bacterium | reverse complement strand
CTGCAGGACGTGGATGTCGACCGCCGACTGGCTGTCGTCCGCGGTGGAGAACGTCTGCTTCTTCGAGGTCGGGATGGTCGAGTTCCGCTCGATCAGCGGCGTGCGGACCCCGCCGAGCGTCTCGATGCCGAGCGACAGCGGCGTCACGTCGAGGAGGACGACGTCCGAGACCCCGCCGGAGAGGACGCCGCCCTGGATGCCGGCGCCCATCGCGACGACCTCGTCCGGGTTGACCGAGCGGTTCGGCTCCTTCCCGAAGATCTTCTTCACGATCGCCTGGACGGCGGGGATGCGGGTCGAGCCGCCGACGAGGATCACGTCGTCGATCTCGGACGCGGAGAGGCCGGCGTCCTTCAGCGCCTGCTCGCACGGTCCGCGCGTCCGCTCGACGAGCCCCTCCGCGAGCGACTCGAACTTCGCCCGGGTCAGGCTCATCTGGAGGTGCTTCGGGCCGGACTGGTCGGCGGTGACGAACGGCAGGTTGATCTGCGTCTGCGTCTGGCTGGAGAGCTCGCACTTCGCCTTCTCGCACGCCTCCTTGAGACGCTGCAGCGCCATGATGTCCTGGCGCAGGTCGATGCCGTTCTCCTTCTTGAACTCCTCCGCGACGTGGTGGATCAGGACCTCGTCGAAGTCGTCGCCGCCGAGGTGCGTGTCGCCGTTCGTCGCCTTCACCTCGAAGACGCCGTCGCCGATCTCGAGGATCGAGATGTCGAACGTGCCGCCGCCGAGGTCGAAGACCGCGATCTTGCCGGCCTTCTTCTTGTCGAGGCCGTACGCCAGCGCGGCGGCGGTCGGCTCGTTGACGATCCGCTCGACCGTCAGGCCGGCGATCTCGCCCGCGTCCTTCGTCGCCTGGCGCTGGGAGTCGTTGAAGTAGGCGGGGACGGTGATGACCGCGCGGGTGACGGTCTCGCCGAGGTACGACTCCGCGGTCTCCTTCAGGTTGCGGAGGATCATCGCGGAGATCTCGGGCGGCGTGTAGTCCTTGTCGCCGATCCGGACCTTCACGAGCTCGTCGGCCGCGCCGACGACCTCGTACGGGATCATCTTCTCCTCGTCCTTCACCTCGTGGTGGCGGCGGCCCATGAACCGCTTGATCGAGAAGACGGTGTTCTTGGCGTTCGTCACCGCCTGGCGCTTCGCCGGCGACCCGACGAGCCGCTCGCCCGAGTCGACGAACGCGACGACCGAGGGGGTGATGCGGGCGCCTTCGCTGTTGGTGATGACGGTCGGCTGGGAGCCTTCCATCACGGTCACCACCGAGTTGGTGGTGCCGAGGTCGATACCGATGATCTTCGAGTCAGCCATTCCGATTCCGTCCTTCCGAAGAGGGCGCGCGGGGTCCCGAGCACGCTCGCCCGGGGCCGATCCTCGGTCCGATCGCCGGGGAGACCCTCCGCCGCCGGAAGGACCGAGCAACGGGTGCGCCAATCGCGCACGGTGGGCACGCTTCGGCGGCGACCGCTCCTGACCATTGCCGTGAAACGACTTGAGGAGCAGCGGGCGGCGGTGCGACCAGACGAGCGCCCGTCGGGGGCGTCAATCTGACGCGGGACGGTCCGACTTGTCGCGCCCGAGCGGGAGCCGGATCACGAACGACGTCCCCTTGCCGACCTCGCTCTCGACGGTGATCCGCCCGCCGTGCTCCTCGACGATCCGCCGGCAGGTCGGCAGGCCGAGGCCCGTCCCTCCCTTCTTGGTCGAGAAGTAGACGTCGAAGATCCGCGGCCGGACGTCGTCGGGGATCCCGGGGCCGGTGTCGGTGACGTGGATCTCGACCGCCCCCTCCCGCGCGTGGGTGGTGACGAACACCTCCCCGTCCTCGCCGGTCGCCTCGATCGCCTGGCGGGCGTTCAGGATCAGGTTCAGCAGGACCTGCTGGAGGTACTTCCGGTCGGCGGCGACGGGCGGGAGCTCGGCGAACGCGGTCCGGAGGCGGATGCGGTGCCGCTGCGCCTCCGGCTCGACGAACACCACGACCTCCTGGACCAGCTCGTTCAGGTCGGTCGGCGCGAGCTCGAGGTCGAAGCCGCGGGCGAACTTCAGGAAGTCGTCGACGATCTCCTCCAGGCGCCGCACCGCCTTCTCGAGCGTGTCGACCCGGCGCCGCCCCCGGTCGCGCGCGTCGTCCCCGTCCCGGTCGAGGTCGTCGCGCAGGAGCTGGAGGTTCACCTTCATGGTCGACAGCGGATTCCGGATCTCGTGCGCCAGGCCGCCGGCCAGGGTCCCGAGGTACGCCATCCTCCGCTGTCGTCGCGCGTCGACCACGTCGCCATCGTAGCAGCCCGCCGGGGAAGTCCCGCGGGGCCGCGGCGGCCCGGGCGCCGTCCCGCTTTCCGCTTTCGACCGTTCCGGCGGGTCGGCAGAATCGGACGCGTGGAGACGGAGC
>JAUIEL010000094.1 GCA_030428825.1 bacterium | reverse complement strand
CGCGGGTCGGAGAGCTCGTCCCTCCTCCGGCGCCCGCCGTAGGGAACGCGCAGACGTTCCCGAACGCGTTCCTCGCCCCGCGCGCAGCGGCTGGGACAACGCGTTCCAAGCCACGCAGCGATTCGATTTCTCGGCGGTCGGTCTCTAGCCTTGCCGCGATGGAACCGCTCCTCGACGCCGTCGAACTCGAGACCGCTCCCTCTCCCTCCGCGTCCGTCGTCTTCCTGCACGGGCTCGGCGCGGACGGGCACGACTTCGAGCCGATCGTGCCGCTCTTCGCGAGGTCGCTCCGCGGCGCCGTCCGGTTCGTGCTGCCGCACGCGCCGGTCCGGCCGGTGACGATCAACGGCGGGATGGCGATGCGGGCGTGGTACGACATCCTTTCCATGGACGTCGACCGGCGGATCGACGACGAGGGGGTGCTCGAATCCTCGCGGCGCGTCGCGGCGCTGATCGACCGGGAGGTCGAGCGCGGGGTGCCGGAGGCGCGGATCGTCCTCGCCGGGTTCTCGCAGGGGGGAGCGATCGCGTTGCACCACGCCCTCCGCCGCGAGACAAAGCTGGCGGGGGTCGTCGCGCTCTCGACCTACCTGGTCCGCGCGCCGTCGCTCGCCGGCGAGCGGGCGCCTTCGAGCGCGGGCGTTCCGATCCTGATCGGGCACGGCACGCGGGATCCGGTGGTTCCGGTGGCGCTCGGGGAGACCGCCCGCGACACCCTGCAGGAGCTCGGGCACGCGGTCCGGTGGCGGAGCTGGCCGATGGGACACGAGGTCTGCGAGGAGGAGATCGACTGGGTCGCCCGCTTCCTCGCCGAGCGTCTCGACGCCTCCGAGGCGCGGGGATGACCGACGCGTTCACGCTCGTCCTCCGCGTCCACATCGTCGCCGCCGTCCTCGCGACGGTGACGTTCTGGATCCCGATCGCGGCGCGGAAGGGCGGGCGGCTCCACGTCCGGAGCGGCAAGCTCTACCTCCTCCTGCTGCTGGTGACCGTCGCGACGGCGCTGGCGCTGACCGGGCTCTCGTTCGTCTACGAGGACCGGGCGCGGCCGGCGGGGACCGGCATGCCGCTCGACGTGGTGGAGCGGGACCGCGCGGCGTACCGGCTCCTCCTCTCGTTGCTCGCCGCCCTCGGGGTCGTCACGCTCACCGCGGCGATCTCGGGGATGCGCGCGCTGAAGCTCGGGCGGACGACGCGCGGCGTCGAGGCGGCGTGGCACGGAGTCCTCGCGGTCGTCGGCGTCTCGCTCGCGGGCGGCGGTCTCTCGCAAGGGCACCTGCCGGCGATCGTGGTCGGGCTGGCGTTCGCGGCCGCGTCGGCGTTCGGCTTCGCCGCGTCGCGCCGGACGGCCCCGGCCGCGCGCCTGCCGGACCACGCGTGCGGCCTCGTGATCTCCGGGATCGGCCTGCACTCGACGGTCGCGGTCGTCCTCGCGAACCGTCTCCTCCCCGACTTCTTCCACGGGCCGTTCGGCGTGGTCGTCTGGGCGCTGCCGACCTTGATCGGGGTCCCGTTCCTCTTCTTCCTCCGCCGCCTCTGACTTCCGGCCGGGATTCCGCCAAGCATCGCGTCCCCGCCGGCGTTCGTACCGGTGGAAGCTCGTGATGGCCGAACCGACCGACGGAGAACTCCTGACCGCCTGGCTCGCCGGCGACGCCGCCGCCTTCGGCGGTCTCGTCGACCGATGGCAGGGTCCGCTGCTCCGGTACGCCCGGTTCCTGCCGGGGCACGCCGACGCGGAGGACGTGGTCCAGGAGACGTTCCTCCGGCTCGCCCGGACGCCGCCCGAGCTCCCCGAGGAGACGAGGGGACACCCGCGCCGACAGCAGGCGCACCTCGCCTCCTGGCTCTACCGGGTCACGAGGAGCCGAGCGATGGAACAGCTCCGGAGCGATTCGCGACGGGAGCGGCGCGAGCGACGCACCGCACCCCCCGAGGCGGCCCGCGGCGGGCAGGAGAGCGTCGAGGCGTTCGACACGCGCCGCGCGGTGGTGCGCGGTCTCGAACGCCTCCCCGACGCGCAGCGGGAGGTCCTCGTGCTGCGTCTCCTCGGCGAGCGGTCCCACCGTGAGATCGCGGAGATCACCGGGCGGAAGCTCGGCACCGTCGCCTGGCTGGTGCACGAGGGCCTCGCCGCGCTCGGGCGCTCGCTGACCCCCGTCCTCGAACCGGACGCTGCGCCGCGCGTCGTCCGCCTGGCGCGCCGCGCCGAAGGGACCTCCGGATGAACCCCGCCGACGACCGTCCGTCTCCCGACCTCGCCTCGCTGCTCCTCGGCGAGCTCTCCGCCGCCGACGCGAGCGCCCTCGAACGGGCCCTCGCCGCCGACCCCTCTCTCCGCGCCGAGAAGGAGCGGCTCGAACACGCGATCGCCGCGATCCGGGAGGCGTTCCCGGACGAGGACCGGCTCGCGGACCGCCGGCGCTCCGCCCTCGTCGCCGAGGCCGAGCGATGCGCCGCGCGGCGGCGTCCGCGGTTCGCGTTCCGCCCCGCGGCGGTCGCGGCGGCCGCCGCCCTCCTCGCGGTCGCGGGGACGCTCGCCACGATCGACCGCGGCCCGCCGCGGACCGCCGGATCGACCGGCGTCGCCGTCGCGCCGGCCCCCGCCGCGACGACGCCTCGCGACCTCGCGACGGCCGAGGCGAGCGCCCTCGCCGCGACGACGAACTCCGCGTCCGCCGCCGCGGTCGACCGCGACGACCGGGCGCTCGCCGCGCTCCTCGTCCCGGTCGAGGAGCGCGAGCTCTCCACCGTGCTCCCGGTCGGCCCCGTCGCCTCCTCTCGCGTGAAGCCGCACGTCTACCGGGCCGTCGACGCCTCGCCCGACTGGAGCCGCGCCCGCGCGGCGGGGTTCCCCGGCCCGGCGACGGTGGCGACGGTGCGCGCGCCGACGACGCCGGGGACGGCGTCCCTCGCGACCGCCCGCTCCGAGGAATTCCGGCGCTGGGCGCTCCCGATCGGCGAGGCTCCCCTCGCGACGACGACCGTGACCGGAGAGGTGCGGGCCGAGCCGTTCCTGTACACGCTCCCCGGAGTCGCCGGGTTCCCTCCCGCCCCCGTGGCCGGCCTCCCCGACGGCGTCTCCTTCGACCTCGGTCTCGACGTCTTCGGGACGCCGACGCTCGACGATCTCCTCGCGGCGTGCCGGCGACGGCCGGAGGAGCGGCCGTCCGCGATGCACTTCCGGTTCTGGGGGGACCACGGTCTCCGGCTCACCCTGCTCGACCCGGTCGAGACGTTCGGCGCCGACGTCGACACCGCGAGCTGGTCGCTCGCGCGCCGCTACCTGAACGAGGGCCACGTGCCGGAGAAGGCCCAGGTCCGGACCGAGGAGTTCGTGAACGCGTTCTCCCCGGACGTCCCGCCGCCGGCCGAGGGGACGTTCCGGCTCGCCCTCGAGCTCGCGGAGGCTCGGCCCGGCGCGAGCGGCGACGAGCGGTGGATGCTCCGCGTCGCCCTCCGGGGGCGCGAGGTCGCCCGAGAGGCGCGCGCGCCGCTCCGCCTGACGTTCGTCGTCGACACCTCCGGCTCGATGAAGGAGGGCGGCCGCCTCGAGCTGGTGAAGCACGCGCTCCGCCTCCTCGCGCATCAGCTCGACGACCGGGACGCGCTCGCGATCGTGGCGTTCTCGAACGACGCGCGGATGGTCCTCCCGACGACGAACGGCGCCGAGAAGGCGACGATCGAGGGGGCGATCCATTCCCTCGCCCCCGACGGCGGGACGAACGCCGAGGCCGGGCTCCTCCTCGGCTTCGCGCACGCCGCCGAACACCGGGACGCCGAGGCGTCGAGCCGCGTCGTCCTCCTCTCGGACGGCGTCGCCAACGTCGGCGAGACCGACCGCGCGCGTCTCACGGACTCGGTGCGGCGCTACCTGGACGAGGGGATCGGGCTGAACACGGTCGGCGTCGGGCTCGGAAACCACGACGACGCCTTCCTCGAGCAGCTCGCGGACCACGGCGACGGCCTCTGCCGATACGTCGACTCCCCGGCCGAGGCGAAGCGCGCCCTGGTCGACGGCTTCGTCGGCGCGTTCCAGCCGATCGCCCGCGACGTGAAGATCCGCGTCGAGTTCGACCCGGCCGTCGTGGCGCGGTACCGCCCGCTCGGGTACGAGAACCGCGCGATCGCGGACGCCGACTTCCGGAACGACGCCGTCGACGCGGGCGAGGTCGGCGCGGGGCACCAGGTCTGCGCGCTGTTCGAGATCGAGCCGACCGACGCGGCGCTCGCGGGCGATGCGCTCGCCGTCCCGCTCGCCGTCGCGCGCGTCCGCTGGCTCCCGCCGCGCGGCGAGGGCGAAGGGGCGCTCGAGATCGGCCGGGCGATCGACGCCGACGCGCGCGTCGCGTTCGACGACGCGAGCTTCGGCTACCGGCGCGCGACGATCGTCGCGCGGTTCGCCGAGCTGCTGCGACGCTCGGTCCACGCCCGCGACGACTCGATCGACGCGCTGATCGACGAGGCGCGCCGCCTCGCCCGCGAGGCCCCCGACGACCGCGAGGTCGCCGAGCTCGCGACGCTGATCGAGAAGAGCCGCGGCCTGATCGTCCGCCACCTCCCGCCGAGCGACCCGCTCGCGCGCGCGGTCGACGCCCTCCGGCGGAACGCGATCCTCCGCGCCGAGCTCGAGGAGCTCTCGCGGGGCGCGGACGACCCGCTCCTCGAGGAGCTCGAGCGGGAGAACGAGCGGCTCGAGCGCCTCCTGCGCGAGCGGCTGGAGGAGCGGGGCGGCTGAATGCCCACCGCTCGGGCGCGTCGCCCCGCCGCCGCTCGAGCGCCGAGGAGTCCCGGCTCGGGTGCTTCCTCCGGACGGCGCTCGGACGTCGCCTCCCTCCCGTCCGCGGGCGTCGCTCGCGTGTCCACTCCGCGGCGCGGCGGGATCAACCCGAGAGGAACCGCCAGGTCGAGTAGCCGATCCAGCCGAGCATCATCACCGCGCCTTCCCAGCGCACGAGCCGCCGGTCGTACGAGAGGGCGAACGGCACGAGCACGAGCGACAGGACCAGCACGGCGAGGAGGTCGACGATCCCGCCCGCCGGCACCGGCACCTCGGCGACGGTGGCGGTCGTCCCGAGGACGAGGAGCAGGTTGAAGACGTTCGACCCGACGACGTTCCCGACCGCGATGTCGGTCTCTCCCTTTCGGACCGCGAGGATCGACGTCGCGAGCTCGGGGAGGCTCGTCCCGACGGCGACCACGAGCAGACCGACGACCGACTCGGAGACGCCGAAGTGGAGCGCCAGCTTGCTCGCCGACTCGACCGTCCGATCGCCGCCGTAGACGAGCCCCGCCAACCCGACGACGACCAGGGCGACGTTGACGACCAGGGCCCGCACCTGCCCGGGCGGCTGGGATCGCTCCGCCTGCTTCACCAGCGGATCGCGCCGCGCCCGCTGCGAGACGATCTCCTTCGTCGCGGCGTAGAGGAAGATCGTGAAGAAGAGGAGGAGCACGACGCCGTCGCCCCGGTCGATCACCGCGTCCCGGCCGGTCAGCGTCGGGTCGAGCGCCAGCGCGAGCGCCGCGAGCGTCGCCAGGAGCATCAGCGGGATCTCGCGCGAGATGATCTTCCCCTGGATCGACAGCGGATGGACGATCGCGGTCAGACCGAGGATGAACCCGAGGTTCGCGAGGTTCGAGCCGACGACGTTGCCGAACGAGAGCCCCGGCTTCCCGTCGAGCGCGGCGAGGAGGTTGACGGCCAGCTCGGGGGCGCTGGTGCCGAACGCCACGACCGTCAACCCGACGATCAGGGGCGAGACGCCGGCCGCGCGCGCCAGGCCGGAGGCGCCGCGGACGAGGAGGTCCCCGCCGACGAGCAGCAGGGTCAGCCCCAGGAACAGGAAGAGGATGGACGAGGTCACGGGCCGCGGAGCCTAGCCCGCCTCCGGGCCGCCGGTCACGCGAGAAACCACGCGGTCCGCTTCGGAACCCGCGCCGACGTCGATCAGGCGTCGAACAGGCCGGCCTGACGCGGCCCGGGGACCCGGAAGGCGTCCGTCGAGAGCGGACGCCGGTCTCGCTCCAGCCCGGCGCGCGCGCACGCGACGCGGAAGAGCTGCTCCATGGCGTCGGCGTGGATCCCCTCGCCGCGCATGCGATGGCCGAACCGCGCGTCGGAGAGCTTGCCGCCCCGGAGGCTGCGGATCCGGTTCAGCACCTTCTCCTTCCGGTCGGGGAAGTGGTCCTCGAGCCACTGGGAGAAGAGGTCCTTCACGCCGTACGGCAGGCGGACGGCGAGGTACGAGGCGGACGTCGCCCCCGCGTCGCGCGCCGCGGCGACGATCCGCGGGATCTCGTGCTCGTTCAGACCGGGGATCACCGGCGCGACCGACACGTGCACGGGGACCCCGGCGGCGGCGATCTCCGCGATCGCCTCGAGCCGTCGCGCCGGGCGCGCCGCCCGCGGTTCGAGCTTCGACGCCAGCTCGGCGTCGAGCGTGGTGAGGGACACCCCCACCAGCACCGCGTCGTGCGCGGCAAGCCTCCGGAACAGGTCGAGGTCGCGCGTCACCAGCGCGCTCTTCGTGATCAGGCCGACCGGGTTCCGGAACTCGGCGAGGACCTCCAGGCAGCCGCGGGTCAGCCGGAGCGTCCGCTCGATCGGCTGGTAGCAGTCGGTCACCCCGGAGAGGTTCACGACCTGCGGCTCCCACGACGGCTTGGCCAGCTCCTTCCGCAGGAGCGCCGGCGCCTCCCGCTTCACCAGGATGCGGGACTCGAAGTCGAGGCCGGCGGAGAAGCCCGCGTACTCGTGGTACGGCCGCGCGTAGCAGTAGATGCAGCCGTGCTCGCAGCCGCGGTACGGGTTGACGCTCCGGTCGAACGGGATGTCCGGCGAGTCGTTCCGGGTGACGATCGTGCGGGACCGGTCGTCGAGGAAGACCGTCCGCGGCGACGGCGCCTCGTCGTCGAGGACGTCCGGGTCCGGCTCGAGCGAGAGGACCTCGAACCGGTTCCGCGGGTTCTTCGCCGTCCCCCGCCCTCGCACCGCCGAGTCGCCGTACCGCACGATCCGCACCTCCGGACCGGATGGTACGCGTTCGCCTTTCGTTCGGCAAGACGAACTGAACCCGAAGCGCCCCTCCGGCCGATGAGGACGGGACGATCCCCCTCGATCCTCCTCGATCCTCCTCGATCCTCCTCGCGCCGGAGCCGCTCCCTCATCATGAACCCTGCCCCGCACTCGCCGTCGTCCGCCCCGCCGTCCCCCGCGTCGTACGCCGGCGCCGCGGCCGGCCTCGCCCTCCTCGCCCTGGTGGTCGTCGCCGGATGGCCGGAGGCGGAGCTCGAGCCCCAGACCCTCCGGTTCGCCCGCGAGGCGACCCTCGACGCGGCGAACGCGAGCGGCGGTGCGGCGACCGCGCTCGCGCTCGACGGGGTCGGCCCCGACTTCGTCTTCGATCCGCCCGCCCGATTCGTCGAATTCCCGGACGGCACGGCGACCCTCACCGGGACCGTCCGGCGCGCGGCCGACCCGAGCGTCGCGTTCGCGCTCTCGCTCGCCCTCGCCGGCCGGAAGCCCGGTGCTCGACCTCCTCCCCTCCTCCTACGCCGGCCAGGGCGGCACGGTCGATCCCGCGACGTGGCGGTACTACCCGCTGCTCGAGGGGACGCTCGAGGGGCGGGACGGCATGGCGGGCGCGCGGCTCCTGCTGTCGCGGCGCGACGCGGCGGCGCAGGTCGGCGCCGGGGCCTCGGGGCGGAACCGCGACGTGGGCGGCGCCGCGACGGTCGACGCGGTCCTCGAGACGCCGCCGTTCGCCGGCGATCTCCCGGCGTCCGCGGCCGGCGCGATCCGGTTCGTGCTCGCGACGGAGCGCCGACTCTTCGCCACCGACGGCGCGCCCGCGCCGACGGCCCTCGTCGTCGGGACGCACGCGCTCTCCCTCCCCGGGATCGCGCCGGAGCTCCGCCTCGCGGCGCCGGCCCGGCTCGTCGAGAGACCCGACGGGACCGCGACCCTCTTCGGCGTCCTGACGCACGCGACGAAGCCGTCGAAGGGGTTCTTCCTCGACCTCGATCTCGCGGGTCGTGTCGACCCCGGACACCCGCAGCACCCGCCGGCGGACGCACCGGCGCCGGGGGCGTTCGGGGAGTCGGCCGATCCGACGCGCTGGTCGTACTTCGCCGCGACCGACGGCAAGCTCACCGGCTTCGGCGGCTTCAAGGGGGCGAAGATCTCCCTCCGTCGCCACGGACCGCCGGCGCGGCTCGGCGTCGGGGCGACCGGCGCCGGCGGCGACCTCGGGCTCCGCGTCGTGCTCCGGGCGAAGGTCGAGAAGCCCGCGTCCGGGAAGAGCTGGGCGAAGAAGCTCGACGCCGAGCTGACCGTCGCCCTCGACGACGTCGCGATCACCCCGATCACCGACCCGTCGCCGACGAAGCTGGCGAGCGATCCGATGCACGCGTCGATGTCCCTCCCCGGTCTCGCCGAGGACCTGGTCCAGCTCGTCCCCGGACGGTTCGTGGAACGCTCGGACGGCACGGCCCGCATCGAGGCGACCCTCGCGCGCGCCGCCGACCCGAACCGGATGCTTCACCTCGAGGCGGAGCTCGCGACGCGGATCGAGCGCGGCGACCCGGGCCACCCCCCCGCCGGTTCGCCGTGGCTCGGCCTGAAGAAGAAGGCGCACGCGAAGAAGTCCGGCCCGGCCCACCCCGCGTACTGGAGCTACTTCGGCGCGTTCGACGGCCACCTGTCGGGACTCGGGGCGTGGCGCGACCTGACGATCGAGATGGTCCACGACGGCGACTCGCCTCAGGTCGGCTTCGGGGCCGCGGGCGAGAGCAAGGGGACCGGCGGCGCCGTGCCGTTCGGGTGGGCGGCGATCCCCCCGATCTTCGGGACGGGGCCCGGCGGCCCGAGCGGGACCGTCGCCTCGGCCGGCGAGCTCCGGTTCCGCCTCGATCCGGACGCCGAACCGGTCGGGGCCGGCCTCCCCGTCGCCTACGGGCCGGACTGCGCGGCGCCGGGCGCGACCGCCCCCGGCCTCTCCCTTCACGGCGTCCCCGGCCTCGGGCCCGTCCGGCTCGTGATGCGCGGCGGCCCCCCCGGCGGGACGGCGTTCGTCTACGTCGGCGCCTCGCGCGCCGCCTCGCCGGCGCCGATGCCGATGTCGCCCTGCCTCCTGGTGGTCGGGTCCGTCCTCGGCGTCCTCGGCCCGTTCCCCCTCGACGGGGAGGGGGGCCTCGCCGTCGACTCCCCCCGGCCGGCCTACACCGCGCCGGTGACGCTGACGGTCCAGGGTTTCGCCCTCTCGGCCGGCGACGGCCTCCTCTCCGCGACCCGCGGCCTGGAGCTGACGTACCCCTGAATCGGCCCCTCGGCGGACGACCGCCCCTTTGACGAACTCCGGTCGGCTTCTTACGCTTGGGTCGCTTCCTTCCGGGGAGCATGAACCTGGGCCTCCCTTCGGGGGGGTGCCGTCCGTCCGATCGGTGCCCGAGGGATTGCAGACGGATTTCGAAGACACTCGGGATTGAGAGAAGCTCCCTTGCGCATCTTCGTGGGAAACCTCGCTTACCGCACCGACGAGTCGGCGCTTTCCGCTCTCTTCGGTCAGCACGGAACCGTCGGCAAGGCCGAGATCGTTCTGGACCGGGACACCGGCCGGTCGCGAGGCTTCGGCTTCGTCGAGATGGACAACGACGACGAAGGCCGCAAGGCGGTCGCCGAGCTCGACGGTGTCGAGTTCGACGGGCGTCGACTGACGGTGAACGAGGCCCGCCCGCGCGGCCCGCGTGGCGGCGGCGGAGGCGGCGGTTTCGGTGGGGGCGGCGGCGGCGGAGGCCGCGGCGGCTCCCGCTGGTGATCGGCCTCGCGCAATCCGATCGACACGGCCGGTCGCTCCTCCCGGAGCGGCCGGCCGTTCTCTTTCACCCCCCGCCCTCCTCACCGAGCGCCGCGCGCCCGACGCGACATCGTTCGATCGACTCCTCGAGCACCGGGAAGACCCGCTCGTCCCCCGGCATCTGCTGTTCCCGATCGACCAGACGGCGCAGCGCGACCTGCGTCCGTTCGTACGCCGCGATCGCCTCGTCGTAGGCCTCGCGCCGCTCCTCGGCCGGCCGCGCGGCGTCGTCCGCGATCGATTGCCACGCGATCCCGACCTGGTCGTCGAGGACGACGACGTGACGCGCCATCACCGCGTCGTCCGGGTCGACCTCGAGCTGTCGCGCCGCGACGTCGCGCGCCTCCGCCGCGACGGCGATCGCGTCGGCGAAACGCCCGAGGCCGTGGAGGATCTGGAACTGCGCCCCCGCGCCCCAGCACAGGTCCTGCTTCCCCGCGACGTCGTCCGGGTCGACGCGCGTCGCCTCCCGCCCCGCCGCGAACGCGCGCTCGGCGTCCCGGAGCGCCTCCTCGGATCGGCCGAGCCAGTTCAGCACGAGCGCGCGCGCGAAGCGGCGCCGCGAGACCGCCCAGAGCCACTCCGTCCGGCCGGGGTCGCGCTCCCGCCACCGCTCCGCGATCTCCGCGCCGCGCGCGAACGACGCCGCCGCCTCCTCCAGGTCGCCGAGCGCCCGCCGCGCCGAGCCCATCCATTCGTGGCTGAACCCGAGGTCGCTCCACGCGGCGGCGTCGTCCTCGTCGGCGGCCGCGATCGGTTCGCAGAGCGCGAGGGAACGCTCGAACAGGCGGAGCGCCTCCTCGTGCCGGCCGGTCGGCAGGATCGTCGTCCCGAGCGTGCCGAGCGCGTTGTGGAGGTCGCTCCGCCCCTCGACCTCGTCGGGCGACGTGCCGAGGAGCGACTCCAAGACCTGCACGTGCCGCTCGAACAGCTCGATCGCGCGCGCGACGTCCCCCCGCGACCGGGCGCTGCGGCCGAGGCGATCGAGCACCATCGCGGCGGTCCGGCGCGCGTTCGGCGACTCGTGCGGCTCGATCACCGCCAGCGCGCGCCGGAAGTCGTCCTCCCCCGCCCCCCTCGCCACGGTGCCGCTCTCGACCTCGCCGCGCAGCAGGAGCAGCGAAGCCTCGAGGTTCGCGAGCTCCGAGGGCTCCGCCGCCCGCCGAGGGACACGGCCGAGCGCGGCGAGCCCGAGCCGGATGTCGGACGCCGCCCGGTCGTGCCGCGCCGACGCGAACGCGACCCTCCCGCGGAGGAGGTGCGCGCGCGCGAGGAGGAGGTCGACCTCCGGCTCGCCCGCGAACCCCTCCCGCAGCCGCTCGCCGAGCGAGATCGCGCGGCCGTAGCTCTCGAACGCCCCCTCCGAGTCGCCGAGGTTCGAGAAGCGCGGCGCCCCGAGGATGCTCCCCATCCGAACGTACCCCCGCGCGAGCTCGAGCCCGAGGCCGAGGTCTCGCTCCGCCTCGCCGGCGAGCCCGTCGAGGTACGACGTCGCCACGCGCGCCAGCGTCGCCTTCGCGCGGGTCGCCCCCTTCACGCCGAGCAGCTCGTCGAAGGCGTCCTCGAGCAGTCCGCGCGCCAGCCGCCGCCCCTCCGTGAAACGGCGGTTCGCCAACGCCTCCGCGTCGCGCGCGACGACGCTCTTCCGGTACGAGTACGCCGCGGCGAGCAGGGAGACGAGCGAGATGACGACCGCGGCGCCGACGAACGCGCGATGGCGACGGGCGAACAGCCGCGCCTGGTACGTCATGCTCGGCGGCCGCGCCTCGACCGGCTCGTGGAGCCGCCACCGCTCGAGGTCGCGGGCGAACGCCGCCGCCGACGCGTACCGCCGCTCGGGCTCCTTCTCGAGCGCCTTCAGGACGATCGTCTCGAGGTCGCGCGGGACGTCCTTCCGGAGCGCCGACGGACGGCGCGGCGAAGTCTCCGCGACCCGGCGCGCGGCGGCGGCGAGCGAGAGGTCGGCGAGGTCGAACGGGTGCGCGCCGCAGAGGAGCTCGAACAGCACCACGCCGAGCGCGTAGACGTCGGTCCTTGCGTCGACGCGGTCGGAGCCCGCGAGCTGCTCCGGGCTCATGGACTGGAGCGTCCCGACGATCGTGCCGGTGCGGGTCAGCGTCGCCGTCGCGCGTCCGTCGGCGCCGGTCGCCCGCGCGACGCCGAAGTCGATCACCTTCGGCCGCCCCTCCGCGTCGACGAGCAGGTTGTCCGCCTTCAGATCGCGGTGGACGATCCCCTTCGCGTGCCCGTGCTCGACCGCGTCGAGCACCTCCCGCAGCAGGTCGACCCGCTCCTCGTCCGAGAGGGAGGCGGCGCGCGCGTGCTCGAGGATCGTCCGCGCCTCGGGGACGACCTCCATCGCGAACCACGGGAGGGAGCGCTCGCCGTCCTCGAGGACGCCGCTCTCGTAGATGCGGGCGATGCCGGGGTGCGTGAGCGCCGCGAGCACCGACACCTCGGTCCGGAAGCGCCGCACCGCCGCCTCGTCGTCGAAGCCGAGCTGGATCATCTTCAGCGCGACGGTCCGCCGCGGCTCCTCGCGGTGAGCGAGGAAGACGACGCCCATGCCGCCGGAGGCGAGGGTCCGCTCGACGAGGTACGGACCGACCCGCGCTCCCGGCCCGATCGGCGCGCCCCTCGCGGGCTCCTCCTCCCGCCACGCGGCGCGCGGCGGGGCGATCCGGCCGCGGGACGCGTCGGCCGCCCCGAGCAGCTCGAGCACCTCGTCCGCCGTCGCCCGGTCCTCCCCCGCCGCCTCCCGCACGAACTCCTCGCGCTCCTCCGGCGGGCGCTCGCATGCCGCGTCGAACAGCTCGCGCACCCGTTCCCAGTCCGCGCCCCGGTCCGGCTCCATCCCGTCCAGGGTAGCAGCCCGTCGAGGAAGTCACGCGGGGCTGCGGCGGCTCCACCCGCCCGCCGATCGCCGCGCGCCGGCGCTACGATGCGCGGCATGCTTCGCCCCGCCCGCCGCCCGGCCCGCGCCGCCGCCCTCCTCGCGCTCGCCGCCGTCGCGACGGTCGCCCCGCCCGCCGCCGGCCGTCCCGCCCAGGCGACGCCCGAACCTGCGCCGGCCGGCGAGGTCCCCGCCGATCCGCCGGCCCCCTCGCCGGACGAGGAGGTGCGCGAACGGCGGCGCGCGCTCCAGGACGAGCTCACGGCCGCGAAGCGCGCGCTCGACGAGGCGACCGCCGGCGGGGACTCCGCCCCCGACGCGCTGGTCCGCTCCGCCGAGACGCTCGAGCGGATCGACCGGACGTTCGAGCGGCAGCTCGCGCAGCTCGCCCGCCTCGCCGAACAGGACGCCGCCGCCGAGCGCTGGGAGCAGGAGCGCCGCGCGCTCGCGGCCACGCCGGGGGCGGTGGTCGACGCCACCTTCCTCGACCTGGAGGCGCTGCGGGCCGAACGGGCGGCGGCGGCGCTTCGAGAGAAGGCGCTCGGGGACGCGGTCGAGGCCGCCCAGGCCGCCGTCGACCGGGCGAGGCGGGAGCAGGAGGAGCGCGAGACCGAGCGACGGCGCCTCCGCGAGGAGCTCGAGCGCGCGCCCGAGGGCGAGCGGGAGACCGCCGCCGCCGCGCTCGCGCGCGCCGAACGCGAGGCGCGGCTCGCGGCCGAGGTGCTGCGGCTCCGCCGGTGGGAGCGCGACGCCGCGGCCGCCGAGGCGCGCGCGCACGCCCTCCAGATCGAGGTCCTCGACGAGCGCGTCCGCCGCATGGAGCGGAGCGTCCGGTTCACCGCCGCGGACATCGCGTTCATGACCGCGAATCGCCGTCCACCCGACGGCTGGTCCCGACCGGCTCGCGACGCCACGTACGGCGATCGGCAGCCCCTCGTCCGGCGGCGCAGCGGCACCGCGCGCGTCACGGTGTTCGACGGCGGGCACGAGGGGCTGCCCGGCGCGGCCCTCGCCTGGCTACGCCGCCAGCGGCGGGAGCCGCGCTGGAAGCTGCACGTGATCGACCCGGCGACGGAGAAGCGGCGCGGTGC
>JAUIEL010000093.1 GCA_030428825.1 bacterium | reverse complement strand
CCCCCTCGCCGTCGTTCCGGACCGTGACCTTCACCGTCACCTTCCCCTTCCCGTAGTTCACCGACTGGACCTCGGCGGTGAGGTTCGGCAGCTTCGCCGCGACCGCGGCCGGCGCCGGCTCCGGCGTCGGGGCGGCCGGCGTGACCGGAGCGGCCGGCGTGACCGGAGCGGCCGGCGTGACCGGGGCCGCCGGCGTGACCGGAGCGACGGGCGTGATCGGGGCGACGGGCGCGGTCGGCGTCGGCTCGGGAGTCGGGTCGGACTTCCCGAAGCCGAACGGGTCGTTCGGGTCGACCGTCGGCTGGCTGCCGGTGAAGACGTAGCCGCGGTCGAGGAAGTACTGGCGCCGCGCGTCGTACTTCGCCCGCTGGTCGGCGACGTTCTGGCCCGGGTAGCGGGTCGGATCGAGGAGGGCGAGGATCTCCGACTCGCGGATCGGGACGATCTTGTTCAGCCGGCTGTCGACGTGCGGGATCTGGCGCTTCACCTCCGACTGCTGGGACGGGCTCTTGCCGAGGGTCCGCATCGCGAAGGTGGTGAGGCCGTCGGTGTAGACCTGGTACTCGATCGGCACCTGGAACGTCCGCTGGACGATCACGAACGAGTCCCGCGGGACCTCGAAGTCCCACTCGATCTCCTGGGTGAAGCTCGAGCCGTTCATGCGTTCGTTGTGCTTCGACACCTCCTCGTTCCAGCTCGAGCTGATCTCGGCCGACATCGACCCGAACTTCGACGCCGGGCTCTCGTACTTCAGCGACGAGACCACGCCGACGTTGGTCGTGTTCGTCTCCGCGACGACGGTGCTCGTGTACTCGGTGAACGACGTCTTCACCTTGTGCGAGCGGCTCGAGCTCTCCCCGCCGATGTTGTCGGAGACCGCGAGCTGGACGGTCTGCTTCGGCGCCTGGACCGGCTGCCCCTGCTTGTTCAGCTTCACGGGGACGGTGAAGTCGGTCGGGTCGTAGCCGAGCTCGCGGTAGATGCTGAAGCGCTGGGTCTTCCCCTTGTAGCTGACGTCGATCCAGTCGGGCGTCCACTTGTCGGCGAGCTGCCCGTCGACGTCGACCGTGATCTTGTACGGCACCCCGACGTCGGCCTTGGTGTAGGAGTACCCCTCCTCCTGGCCCATCTCGTGGTGCCCCTGGATCTGGATCGCCCCGGTGTTCCCGTACGGACCGTGGAGCGTGATGTAGATGTAGTTGTCCGTCCCGTACGTGTCCCCGAACCCGCCGTCCTTGGTGCGGGTCTTGATCGAGTAACTGGCGGAGCTGGCGGCGGCGACGGCGGCGAGGCCGCTCAGGATCGTTCCGGTGAGGAGGAGCTTGCGGATCATCTTCGGTCCTTTCGTGGGAAGCGGCGGGCGCTTCGGATTCGGTTCGCCCGTCCCGACGGAGCCGCGCATCCGCGTCCGCCACCTTCCTCACGAGAAAACCGCCGGGACGGGGCGAAGGATTCCGGGGGCCGCCGCCGCCGGCGAGGAACCAAGGCGCCGGTCGCGACGTTCCCGTCCCCGGTCCGTCCGGGAGGAGCCGATCCCATGAGTCTGATCCTGCGCGTCGCCCTGATCCTCGCCCCCCACTGGCTGTCGGCCTGCTCGATCCACGTCGACGACGGGGTCCGCTTCGGCCGCCACGGCGTACGCGGGAGCGGGGTCGTGGCGACGGTCGCGCACGAGCTCCCGGCCTTCACCCGGGTCGAGACGAGCGGGGCGCTCGATCTGGTCGTGGAGATCGGCCCGCCGTCCCCGGTCGAGGTGAGCGGCGACGACAACATCCTCCCCCACCTCCGGATCGAGGTGGTCGGCGACGCGCTGGTCGTCGAGCCGCGCCACTCGATCTCGCCGCGAAGCCCCCTCGTCGTGCGGGCGACCGCGCCGGACCTGCGGGGGATCGAGGCGTCCGGGGCGACGGAGGTCGTTGTCCATGGTCTGGATACGACGCTCCTCTCCCTCGACGTGTCGGGGGCGTCGGAGGTCCGGGTCGAGGGGCGGTGCGACCGACTGGAGGCCGAGGTGTCGGGCGCCTCGGACCTCGAGCTGACGGGGCTGGTCGCCGGGACGGCCGAGATCGAGGCGAGCGGCGCCTCCGACGCCGACGTCCGGGTCGAGACGGACCTGCACGCCCGGGTCTCCGGCGCCGCCTCGGTCCGGAACCACGGCCCGGGAGCGGTGCGGGGACACGTCTCGGGGGCCGGCTCCCTCGAGCCGCGGACCGGCTGACCCCGGACGCCGCGGCGGGCGGACGACGGCCTTCTCGGAGGCCCCGGTTGGGTTACCATGAGGTCTCGATCCGGTCCGCTGGAGGAGGGACCCATGTCCGCCGCACTCCCGACGCCCGTCTCGCGGGGGCGCTGATGCCCGCCATGGATGCACCCGAAGGTCTTCGTCACGGCGATCCGCACGCCTGGGATCGACTGATCGACGCCGTCGGTCCGTCCGCGATGCTCGTCCGGGTCGAGGCGGCGCTCGGCGCGCGCTTCCGCGGTCAGGTCGGCGTCGACGAGATCTGGCGGGAGACGCTGCTGCGGACCTGGCGCGTCCGGGAGAGCCTCGACTGGTCCGGCCTCCCCGCCTTCCGCCGGCAGCTCCTCGCGATCGCCGAGGAGGTGATCAAGGAGCAGCTCGAGGACGGCGAGGGGGGGCGCGTCACGCCGATGCCCCGACGGTCGAGCGGATCGGTCCACGCCGGCCCGATCGCGTTCACCTCTCCGGCGCGGGCCTCCGCCGACCGGGAGGAGGCGTTCGCGATGCGCTACGCGCTGGACCGCCTCTCGCCCGAGTTCCGGTACGTCGTCTGGCTCTCCGAGTTCGAGGAGCTCTCCCCGCAGACGATCGCGGAGCGGCTCGAGCTCGACCTCCCCGAGGTCCAGGACCGCCTCCGCCGCGGCACGATCGCGTTCCGCCACAAGCTCCGGACCGTACGGCAGGAGAAGGCGGCCGAGCCGACCGAGGAGACCTGGTTCTGACGTCGGCGGCGGGAACGGCGGCCGCTCGCCGCTCCCGCGCGGGCGTCACGCGTCGAAGAAGGTGAGCTCCAGACCGGGCGTGCTCGAGAAGCCGCCCGGCGCGGCGGCGTCGGCGATCAGCACCTGGAGGTCGATCGAGGCGCCGTCGAGGGCGGGCTGATCCGGAACGGCCGCCGCGAACGACGTCCATCCCCCGCCCGCCCCGGTCCCGAGCAGCGGGAACGGGAAGAATCGGACCGCCGGCGACAGCGCGAGATGGATCGGCACGCCGCCGACGTCCGTCCCCGGCGCCGCGCGACCGACGTCGAGACCGAGGAACGCGAACGCACCGCCGAGCCCCCGGTCGATCGCCAGCGCGAGGTTCGGGTTCCCGACGACCGGCGGCTCGACGGCGACCCACCGCGGCGCGGCGCCGCCCGTTCCCGGATTCGCCGGACCGTACGTCTCCGGCACGTGCTCCGACTCGGAGTAGAGGGTCGGACGGTCGAACGGCGGGAGCTCCTGCGCGACGCGCGGGTCGGTCAGCGCCCCCTCGAGGAACGCGACGAGCGCCGTCTTCTGCTGCGGCGTCAGGCCGAGCGGGATGATGAGCGGCGATTGGTTGACGTGGAAGTCTCCGCCCCGGTCGTAGAACTCGACCACGTCAACAAATCGCCGCTCATCATCCCGCTCGGCCGTCCGTCGTGGATCGGCAGCCCGGTGACCGCGCCCCGCCCGAGGTCCTCGAAGATCGGCCGGACGCCGATGTTGCGGAACTGGTGGTCGGTGAAGAGCGGACCGCCGTGGCAGAGCACGCACCGGCCGGGGCCGTTGAAGACGTTCCGGCCCTGCGCCTCGAGCTGGGTCAGGGGCGGCGGGTTCCCCGGCCCCGGCGGCGGCTGGTCGACCGGCGCGTCGTCGGAGATCAGCGTCCGCTGGTACGTCGCGAGCGCCATCGCGATCCGCGCCGGCGTGACCTGCGGCGTGCCGAACGCCTCTTGGAAGAGCTGCGGGTACGACCGCCCGGCGATCCACGCGTCGAGGGCCGCCGGGACGCTCGCGGCCAGGGCGAGCGGCGTCGACTCGGCCGTCCGCGCCGCGACGTCGTTCCAATCCCGGTCGGCGTGCGCCATCTCGACGGCGGAGACCGGCGGCGCGACCGCCTGCGACTCGAGGGCGGCGTCCGCGGTCAGCACCGTCGCCCCGGACACCGGATCCGCGAGCGTGCCGGTCGCCCGTCCGTCCCAGAAGAGGAGCGGGGAGAACGCGGCGTTGATCATGCTCGGCGTCTTCCGCCCGGTCACCTGCGGCGCGACCCCGAACGACGCCTCGGGCACGTACGTCCCGAGCGCGAGCGACGACGGCACGCCGGGCGAGCCGCGGACGTCGTCGTCGGTCCCGAACGTCCCGTCGAAACCCGGGTGGACGCCGATCGACCCGGCGAGGGCGGAGCGCGGGTCGGAGCCCCCGGCGCTCGGGATGTGGCACGTCCCGCAGGAGATCGTCCGGGTCGACGAGAGCTGCTCGTCCCAGAACAGCGCCTTGCCGAGGCTCGCCTTGGCGGGCGTGATCGGGTTCCCCGCGGGGACGGGGACCGGCGGGAGCGGCTGCGGGGGCTGGGCGACGACCGGGCGGGCGGCCGCGACGCCGAGGACGAGCGTGAGGGCGATCAGGGGGAGGGTTCTCATGGTCGAGGGCTCCTGTCGACGGTTTCGTCGCATCGAACGCCCCGATGTACCCCGGCGAGCATGAGAGGACGGTGAGAACGGGCCCCGGAAACCGATGCCGTCCGCCGGCTCCCGCCCCGCCGCTCCGGACTACACTCCGGACATGCGGATCCTGGTCGTCGAAGACTTCGCCCCGATCCGGACCGCCGTCGAGAAGGCGCTCCGCGAGGCGGGATACGCCGTCGACGCCGCGGACGACGGTCGCGCCGCCGGGCGCCTCCTCGCCGCGGGCCGGTACGACGCCGTGGTGCTCGACGTGATGCTCCCCGGCGAGGACGGCCTCACCCTGCTCGAGCGCCTCCGGCGGGACGGCCGCGACGACGCGGTCCTCCTCCTCACCGCCCGCGACACTCTCGACGACCGGATCGACGGCCTCGACAAGGGGGCCGACGACTACCTCGTCAAGCCGTTCGCGATGGACGAGCTCCTCGCGCGAGTCCGCGCCCTCCTCCGGCGGGCGTACGCGCGGAAGAACCCGGTCCTCCGGTGCGGCCCGGTCGAGATCCGCACCGCCGAACGCGTCGTCCTCGTCGACGGCGAGGAGGTGAAGCTGACCGCCCGCGAGTACGCGCTCCTCCACTACCTCGCGCTCCGGCGCGGCGAGGTCGTCTCGCGCACCGACGTCTGGGAGCACCTCTACGACGATCGGTCGGACACGACAAGCAACGTCGTCGACGTCTACGTCGGGTACCTCCGGAAGAAGCTCGACCGCGAGGGGCGTCCTTCGCTGATCCGTACCCGCCGCGGAGAGGGGTACGTGTTCGCACCGGAGGACGCGTGAGCCCCACCCGCTCGCTCCGCGACCGACTCGTCGTCGGCGCGCTCGTCTCGACCAGCGCCGTGCTCGCGGTCGGCGGCGTCGCCGTCTACGCGAGCGTCCGCCACCGGCTGGAGCGCGAGCTCGACCGGTCGCTCGAGACGCTGGCGCGCTCGGCCTCCGCCGTCCTGGTCGCGGACCACGTCCGCCTCCTCCGCGTCGACGGCCCCCGCCCGAACGGTCCGCGGTCGCCGCTCCAGGCGCTCGTCGAACGGAACGACGTCTGGGTGCAGGGCTGGGCGGAGGACGGTCTCGAGCTCGCCCGATCCGAACACCTCGTGGACGACGAGCTCCCGCGCGCTGCCGCGCCGCTCGACGTCGTCGCGCCGGGGACGACGACCCTCGCCGACGGGACGACCCTCCGGACCGCGACGCTCTCCCACCGTCCGCCGACCCGGCGCCCGCGGCGCCCGCGCCCCGGCGCGCCGGCGTTCCTCCCGCCCGATCCGCCGGTCCTGACGGTGACCGTGGCACGCGGCGACGCCGAGCTCCGCGCCGCGCTCGCGCACCTCCGCCGCATCCTCCTCCTGACCGGAGCGGGGGCCGTGCTCGCGGGGGCCGCGCTGCTGACCCT
This sequence comes from bacterium, assembly GCA_030428825.1. Lineage (GTDB taxonomy): Bacteria > Planctomycetota > B15-G4 > B15-G4 > JADJEK01 > JAUIEL01. The sequence continues at coordinate 7,931 of JAUIEL010000093.1, read as the reverse complement.
CGTCGTCCGTCGCTCGCTCCGGCCGCTCGACGCGCTGGGAGACGAGATCGCGCGCCTCGACGACTCCCGGCTCGATCGGCGGATCGTCGTCGAGGACGCCCCGGCCGAACTCGCGCCGGTGATCGACCGCCTGAACGAGTCGGTCGCGCGGATCGGCCGCGCCTTCGAGCGCGAACGCTCGTTCGCCGGCGCCGCCGCGCACGAGCTCCGGACGCCGCTCGCGGGCCTCCGCGCCACGCTCGAGGTCTCCGCGAGCCGCGAGCGCCCGCCGGCCGAGCACCTCGAGGCGGAGCGGACCTGCCTCGCGATCGTGGAGCGGATGGAGGCGCTCGTGCTCGGCCTGCTCGAACTCGCGCGAAGCGACGCCCCGGCGGCCGCCGACGCCGTGCCGTGCTCGCTCGCCGACGGCGTGTCGGACGCTCTCCGCACCCTCGGACCGCTCCTCGACGCTCGCCGGCTGACCGTCCGGTCGAGCGGGGCGGACGAGGCGGTGCGCGCCGACGAGCGGCTGCTCCGCCGGCTCGTCTCGAACCTGCTCGAGAACGCCGCGACCTACGCGGACGAGGGGAGCGCGATCGAGGTGGCGGCCGAGCGGGACGGCGGCGACGTCGTGTGGACGGTCGGGAACGACGCGGCCGGCCTCCCCGCGGACGCCGGCGCCCGCGCGTTCGAGACGTTCTGGCGGGCCGACGCCGCGCGCGAGGCGGGCGCCCACGTCGGCCTCGGTCTGCCGCTGTGCCGCCGCATCGCCGAGCGGCTCGGCGGCGCGATCGACGCCACGAGCGCCGACGGGCGGTTCGTCGTCACCCTCCGCCTCCCAGCGGCGTGAGTCGAACGTCGGAGTTCGGACCGGACTCCGCACGCCGCCTCCCCCTCCCAGCGGCGTGAGTCGAACGTCGGAGTTCGGACCGGACTCCGGCACGCCGCCTCCCCCGCCCGGCGGCGTGAGTCAGGTTCCGTCGGCGAACGACGCCTCGAGCTCCATGGCGACGAGCTCGCGGGACGGAGCGGCGCTCAGCTCGACGACGACCAGGACCTCCTCCTGAGGTCCGAGATCGAGTCCGGAGACGGAGAACGTGGTCCCGTTCTCCACCGTCACCACCGCCCCCGTGCGCCCGCAGACTCGCCCTTCGCGAGTCCTCTCTTTCGGAGGCTACCCCCCCCCGAGATCCTCCGTCAAGACGGGCCGCTGGCGACCGTCGGACGAGCCGCGCACCGACGCGTCCCGTTACCAGCCCGTTGAAGAAGTCATGCGGGGCTGCGGCGGCCCCTAGCGGCCGATCTCTGCGTTGCGCATTCCTCGATGAATCGGCGATTCGCCTCCGGATGCGCGCCTTGATCTCGGCCGCGAGGAACTCGCCTCGCACCCACAGCACTTCTTCAACGGGCTGTTACCCCGAGAGAGGCCGCCGGGTAGCTCGCCCGGAGGCCACGTCATGCCCCTTCCCGTGTCGATCGTCGCCGCCCTCCTGCCCCTCTCGCTCCCGGCCCCGCCCGAAGCCGGCCCCCGCGAGCCGCCGCTCCCTCCCGCGACGACGTTCGAGTGGCCGTGCGACGACTACCGGCGCGGACTGCGGGGCGCGGGGAACTTCGGGGTGAAGGTCGGCGAGCGGTCGGGCGCGCCGTTCGCCGGAACGTGGCACCTCGCGGAGGACGTCTGGCTCCCCGGGGGAACCGAGGTGCGGGCGGCGGCGAACGGGCGCGTCCGGTACGCCGACTTCAGCCCGACCTGGACCGACGACGCCGGCCGGAAGCACTGGAACCTCGGCCACGTCGTGGTGATCGAGCACGCCCTCTCACCGCCGGACGGCGACCGGACGCACGTCTGCTCGGTCTACGTCCACCTCGCCGCCGGCCTCCGCGTGTCCGCCGGCGACGTCGTCCGACGCGGCGCGCCGATCGGCGCCGTCGGGGCGGACCGGAGCGAGGAGAACGGCGAGTACCCGGCCCACCTCCACTTCGGACTCCACGTCGGCCCCTACTTCCAGCTGGCGCCGTCGTGGCGGCGCGAGCTCGCGCGGGACGCGCTCGAGGTCGGCCTCCCCGCGTCCGATCGCGGGCCGACGATGCGGCTCGTCCGCTCACCCGTGGCGGAGGTGACGCTCCGCGACCGGACGACGGCCGAGGTCCGCCTGGAGGACGGGACCGTGTCGGTGATGTCGACGCTCGTCGGGAGCACCTCCCCCGGCCACCGCCCGGCCGACATCGTCCACTGGTGCCGGGGGTACGGGGACCGCGAGACCGTCGACGAGTGGCTCCGCCCGTCGGAGTGGATCGAGCGCCGCCGGCGCGCGTTCGACGACCGGGTCCGGGCTACGACACCCGCACCACCTCCCGCGCCGTCGGCGCCGGGCGCGGGTCGGGGGTCAGGATCCCGACGAAGTTGAGCGGGTCGGCGGCCGAGACCTCGACGGCCGGGAACGAGTCGCGGCGGCGGATCGCCCGCAGCAGGTCGACCGCCTCCGGGAGCGCGTACTGCTCGCCGTCGAACCCGGCGACGAACCGCCCGCCGCGGACATCGCCGCGCAGCTCCCACCGGCGGTAGACGCGCACGAGGTCGCGCCACGGCACCGGCATCCGCTCGCGCTTCGCGGTGCGGCGCAGGACGACGCCGGTCCGATCGAGCAGGCGCCGGGCGACGAACTCGGGGTCGGCCGCCACGCCGACCTCCTCGCGGAAGATCGAGAAGCGGCCGTGGGTCGCCATGCCGCGGCGGCGGCGGGACGGCGGCACGAGCAGGCTGCGGACCGCGGCGAACGAGTCGGCGGTCAGGAAGCCGTGGCCGATCAGCTCGGCGACGGCCCGCTCGAACAGCGCGGGGAGGAGGTCGAGCCGCTTCGTCAACTCGTCGGGGAAGACGGCGCCGCGCTCCCGTAGGAGGGCGAGGGCGGCGCGGGCGTCCCCGGAGAGCGCCGCCTCGTCGGGCGGCGGGGCGAGCGCGCGCCACGCGTCGAGGTCCTCGCGCGGAACGAGCGCGAGCGGCGTCGTCTTGATCGGCGACCGCCCCGCTCCGAACAGCCTCCCCCACGAGAACGCTCCCGACAGCGTCACCTCGTCGAGCCACTCCCTCCGGTACCCGGTCACGCGCGCCGGGAGGATGTCCCTCTCCCACGCCCGCGCCGGCGCCTCGAACCCCGCGAGCTTCGCGAGCACGGTCGCGACGCCGGCCGGCCCCTCGAGCCGGAACGTCGGCGCCGCGTGCTGCCACGCGCTGAGGAACCTGAGGAACTCCGCCGCCGTCGCCGGCTCGATCTGCCGGCGCAGCCCGTCGATCGTGTAGCGCTGGATCCGCTTCAGGAGGCGCCGATCGCAGAAGACGTCCCGGCCGTCGTGCCGGACCCGCATCACCGCGCCGTCCGCCTCGAGCGCCCCCATCGCGACCGGGTCGACCGCGTCCGCCGGGACCGGACCGAGCGCCTCCATCCGCCCGCGCAGGACCGCCACCGGGTCGCGCGACGCCTCGACCGCGAACCACCGCTCGCCGTCCCGCTCGACCCGCCGCGCCGCTTCCAGCTCGAGCAGCCACCCGCGCCACGTCGGCGCCTCGGCGAGCGTCACGTACCCCATCCAGCCGAGCGCCTCGTGGACCTCTTCCGCGTCGCGCGGGTCGGGCCACGCCTCCTCCGTCACGCGCCGGACCGCCTCCGGGTCGAGCGCGCCGACGGTGTCCGCCGCGCGGTCGTCGAGCGCCCGCCGGGTCTGGACCGCCCGGGCGCGGCGCTCCTCGAGCGGGGCGTCGTCGAGGAACGCGTACGGCCCGGCGGAGAGGATGCCGTGGGCGAGCGACGACGGCCGCGGGGTGTCGACGACGACCCCCTCGATCGAGCCGTCGCGCAGCCCCTCGAGGACCCGGATCATCCCGTCGACGTCCATCGCCTCGGTCAGGCAGTCCTCGACCGTCTGCCGCACCAGCGGGTGGTCCATCGGGACGTCGATGTCCGGCGACTCGAGCGTCTCCGGGCACGCGACCGCCTGCGGGAACGCCTCGGTCAGCGCGTCCTGCGCCCGCATCTTCTGGAGGAGGATCGGGACCGGCTTCCCCCCCCTCATCCGGTCGACGAGGAGGGCTCGGGTCGCGTTCCACCGCCACCGCGCCTCGAACATCGGCGTGACGAGCATCGCCTGGACCAGCACCTCGCGCGCGGTCCGCGGATGGAGCCACTCGAAGATCTGGTCGACCGGGACGCCCGGCTTCTCGCCGAGGGAGAAGAGGATCGCCTCCTCGTTCGCCGCCGCCTGCAGCTCGTACCCGAACCCACGGCAGATCCGCTTCCGGAGGGCGAGGCCGAGCGCGCGGTTCGTCCGGCTGCCGAACGGCGCGTGGAGGACGATCTGCGTCCCGCCCGCCTCGTCGAAGAACCGCTCGCAGACGATCCGCGTCCGGGTCGGGAGCCGGCCGAGGAGCCGGCGCGCGTCGTCGAGGAACTCCGCGAGCTGGCGCGCCGCCCCCTCCGGGAGACCGGTCCGCTCGACGACCGCCTCCGACGACGTCGCCCAGTCGCGGAGGTCGCCGATCGCGCCCGACAGCTCCTCGGTCCGCCCGGGCCCCTCGCCGAGCCAGAACGGCAGGGTCGGCGGCAGACCCTTCGCGTCGGCGACGCGCACGACCCCGGTCTCGACCCGGAGGATGCGCCACGACGTCGTGCCGAGCTGGACGATGTCGCCGGCGTTCGCCTCGACCGCGAAGTCCTCGTTCAGCGTGCCGAGGAACGTCCCCTCCGGCTCGAGCAGGACGCGGTAGTCGCCGGCGTCCGGGATCGCGCCGCCGGACTGGATCGCCCGGAGCCGCGCCCGGCGCGTCGCCCGGAGCTTCCGGTTCACCCCGTCACGGTGCAGGAGCGCGTACCGCCCGCCGAGGTGGACCTCCGACGCGGCGCAGAACTCCTCCTCGGTCAGGTCGCGATAAGGCCACGCCCGCGCGAACGAGCGGAACAGCTCCCGCTCGTCCCGCTCCTCCGGCACGCACTCGGCGACGATCTGCTGGGCGAGGATGTCGAGCGGCTTCCGCGGCGGGTGGATCCGGTCGAGCTCCCCGCCCCGCACCGCGTCGAGCAGCGCCGCCGCCTCCGCCAGCTCGTCGAGGGTGAGCGGGAAGAACCGCCCCTTCGGCGTCCGCCCCACGCCGTGGCCGGCGCGCCCGACCCGCTGCAGGAACGTGGCGATCGAGCGGACCGCGCCGACCTGGATCACCAGGTCGACGTCGCCGATGTCGATGCCGAGCTCGAGCGACGCGGTGGCGACGAGCGCCTTCAGCTCGCCCGACTTCAGCTTCTGCTCCGCCTCGAACCGGATCTCGCGCGAGAGGGATCCGTGGTGGCACTTCACCTTCTCCTCGCCGAGACGGTCGGCGAGCCGCGCGGAGAGCCGCTCGGCCATCTTCCGCGTCCCGACGAACACGAGCGTCGTCCGGTGCTCCTCGATCCGCGCCGTCATCCGGTCGTAGATCTCCTCCCACACCTCGTGGGAGCAGACCGCGGAGAGGGGCGACGGCGGCACCTCCACCCCGAGGTCGAGCGAGCGGAGGTGGCCCGCGTCGATCACGTCGACCTCGCGCCCGACGCCGACGAGGTACCGGCCGATCTCCTCGATCGGACGCTGGGTGGCGGAGAGACCGATCCGCTGGACCGGACCGGCGAGGGCGTCGAGCCGCTCGAGCGAGAGCGCGAGGTGCGAGCCGCGCTTGTCCCGCGCGAGCGCGTGGATCTCGTCGACCACGACCGATCGGACGTCCTTCAGCATCCGGCGGCCGCCGTCGCTGGTCAGGAGGATGTAGAGCGACTCCGGCGTCGTCACGAGGACGTGCGGCGGGCGACGGGTCATCGCCTGCCGGTCCTTCTGCGGCGTGTCGCCGGTCCGGACGAGGACGCGGACCTCGGGGAGCGTCGGGTCGAGCTCGCGGAGCGCGGCGAGCGGCGCGAGGAGGTTCTTCGCCACGTCGTTCGACAGCGCCTTCAGCGGCGAGACGTAGACGACCTCGGTCCGGTCGGCGAGGGTCCCGCCCCGGCGGAGGAGCCGGTCGACCGCCCAGAGGAACGCCGCGAACGTCTTGCCGGTCCCCGTCGGCGCCGCGATCAGGACGTGGCGGCCGGCCCGGATCCGCGGCCAGCCCTCGCGCTGCGGCGCCGTCGGCTCACCGACCTGCTCGGAGAACCAACGCCGGACGGTCGGATGGAAGGCGTCGAGCGGCATGCACGAGACGATACCCGGCCGACGCCCCCGTCGCCCGCCGCGACGCCGCGGCGGAGGGCCCCTACTTCCACCGTCGTGTCACGAGGAGGAACGCGAGGGCGAGCCCGAAGACCAGCCCGGCGAGCTGCGCGGCGCGCTTCGTCGCGTGGTCGACGAGGTCGACCGCGTGCTCCGTGGTCCGCCGGAGCGCCGCCTCCGTCGAGGCGTCGACCGCCGCCGTCACCCGCTCGACGTCGGACTCGTCGAGCAACGCGCGCAGCTCGACGAGACCGGCCCGGAGCTCGGCCGCGGCGGCGCCGATCCGGTCGGCGGCGTCGCCGAGCGCCTCCGGCGCGTACTCCGAGGCGTCGCCGCCGGACGACTCCGACTCCGGCCTCTCGTCGCCGCGGAGCTCGTCGACCGCGCGGATCGTCCCCTCCCAGGCCGCGCCGGCCCGCGCGACGCTCTCCGAGGCCGCCTCCGCCGCCCGCACGACGCGCTCCGAGCGCTCCAGCGCCGTCTCGACGTCCGCGACCAGACCGCGAGCCGTCGTCGCGGTCCGATCGACCGCCGCCGCGGTCTCGCGGAGCGAGCGGGACGTCGCCTCGACGTCGTCGAACGAACCCGCGAGCGTCCCGCGGAGCTCCTCGGGCAGCGCCCGCGCCGTCTCCGCCAGGACGTTCGCGCTCGCCGAGAGCTCCTCGGCGGCGCGGCGGGTCGCGATCACCGTCGGACGCTCCTCGAAGTCGTACAGCGCGAGCTGCGCCTCCCACCGGCTCCGCTCCGGGAGCCCCTCCACGACCTTCGTGAACCGGTCCGCGACGTCGGAGAACTCCCGGATCGACTCGGCGGTCCGATCGATCCCGCCGACGACGTTGAACGGCGCCAGCCCCGCGGAGACGATGGCGTCGACGCGCGGGAACTCCCGCCCCGCCGCGGCCGGCCGATCGTACGACCGTCGCCCGAACCGCCCCGACATCGGATTCGCCGCCGCGAACGCGTCGATCTGCGCGGAGGCGCGCTCGAACCGCTCCCTCCCGAGCCAATGGAGCGCGATCTCCTCGACGTCCGATCCCATCTCCTCCGTCGCGCGGAGCGCCACGTCGAGCGCCCCCTGCTGACCCCAGAACGCGTGACGCTCCTCGGCGCCGCCCGCGAAGTACCGCTCGAGCTGGGCGCAGAGCGTCCAGCAGTCCGAGAGCGCCCCGCGCGGATCGGGGCGCCCGGCCGCCTCCCGGCACTCGCCGATCACGTTCATCTTCCAGAGGAGCGCCTCGCGCCGCACCGTCGGGTCCTCGGTCAGGAAGGCGACCTCGTCCGCCGCCCCCTGCATCGAACGGGCGAACCGGTCCGCGAACGTGTCGATACGCGACCGAAGCTCCCCCTCGGTCATCGAGGTCGCGGCGCCGGTGAACAGGTCGGGGTCCCCCTCGAACAGGGAACAGCCCGACGCGGCGAGCGCGAGCACGAACGTCGCGACGACGCGGGCCGGGGTCATGGCGGATCCTCCTCCTCGCTCCGATCGGTGTTCGGACAGCCTACGCGAGGGCCGGAGCGCCGGGGCGGACGGAGTCCGGACGTGCGCTTCCCGTTCGACGAGCGCGATCGAGCGACGGCGCCGGAGACGGAAGAGGGGGAGCCGGCCGCGGCCGGCTCCCCCTTCAAGGTTCACGTCCGGAGGGAGCGACGTCGGAGCGCCGCCCCCACCGCCCGCGTCACGGGGTCACTCCGTGGTCGCCATGATGGCGTTCGACGCGGCGTAC
>JAUIEL010000853.1 GCA_030428825.1 bacterium | reverse complement strand
TTCGGCGCCTCCGCCTCCGGATCGACGCCCGCCGCCTTCCAGAGCTCGCGCTCGCGCTTGTGCGTCCCGCTGTCGTCGCCGCGCGAGGCGAACAGGGCGCCGGAGGAGGCGATCCGGCGGAGGGCCGCCGCCGCGTCCTTCTCGCCGCGCACGCCGGCGGGGTCGTCCTTCGGGCCGACGACGACGAAGTCGTTCACCATCACCTCGTGACGGCGAACGCCGAACCCCTTCCGGACGAACTCCTCCTCCGACTTCCGATGGTGGACGAGGAGGACGTCGGCGTCGCCGCGCTCGGCGAGGCGGATCGCCTGTCCGGTGCCGACCGCGACGACGCGGACGTCGATGCCGGTCCGCTCCTCGAAGCGCGGGAGGATGTGGCCGAACAGGCCGGAGTTCTCGGTCGAGGTCGTCGACGCGACCACGAGGATGCGCCCCTCGTCCTCGTCGGGTCGTTCGTCCTCGGCCGCGAGGGTCGGCGAGAGCGGGGAGAGGACGGCCCAGAGGAGGAGGAGGAGAGGGGTTTCGAGAAGGCGTCGATGTGTGCTCATCGCTCCGTTCTACCAGCCGAGGCGCCCCTCCAGGAAGGCCCGGGCGGCGGGGGTCGACGGCCGGTCGAAGAAGTCGTCGACCGCGCCTCGCTCGACGAGGCGACCGCGATCGAGGAACAGCACGTCGCCGCCGAGGCGACGGGCCTGGCCGAGGTCGTGCGTGACGAGGACCACCTTCGCCCCGCCGGCGTGGATCGAGCGGAGGATCTCCTCGATCGCGGTCGTCGCCGTCGGGTCGAGGCTCGCCGTCGGCTCGTCGAGGAAGAGGAGCTCGGGGTCGAGCGCCCACGCGCGCGCGAGCGCGAGCCGCTGCTGTTCGCCGACCGAGAGCGTCCGCGCGGACTGCGCCGCGGCGCCGCCGAGGCCGACGCGCTCGAGGGTCGTCGCGGCGACGCGCCGCCGTTCGCGACGCTCGACCCCGCGCACCGCGAGCGGGTACTCGACGTTCTGGAGCGCGCTCCGGCGGAGCATCACCGGTCGCTGGAAGACGAACGCCTGGGCGCCGACCGCCGTCACGCGCCCCGACGTCGGCCGCAGCAGCCCGTGGGCGATCCGGAGGAGGAGCGACTTGCCCGCGCCGTTCGCGCCGAGCACGACCGTGACCGGTCCGCGCTCGAGGGAGAACGAGACGTCGTCGAGCAGGGCCCGCCCCGAGCGGACGAAGCGGACCGCCTCCAGCGTGAGCGGACCCGTCACGCGGCCTCCCCGGCGCGCGCGGAGTCGCGGTCCGCCCACTCCTTCAGCAGCTCGGCCGTCGCGTTCAGGACGACGTTCAGGAGGAGGAGGACGATCCCGAGGCCGAGCGCGAGCGCGAGGTCCCCCTTGGACGTCTCCAGGGCGATCGCCGTCGTCATCACCCGCGTGACGTGGTCGATGTTCCCGCCGACGATCATCACCGCGCCGACCTCGGCGATCGCGCGCCCGAGCCCCGCGAGGAGGGCCGGCACCAGGCTCCGGCGCCCGTCGCGCAGCAGCGTCGGGATCGCGCGGCGCGGCGTCACGCCGAACGAGCGGAGCTGCTCCTCGTACTCGAGCCAGAGGTCCTCGACGACCTGCCGGGTCAGCGCGACGAGGATCGGCGTGACGAGGATGCATTGGGCGACGATCATCGCCGTCGGCGTGAACAGCAGGCCGAGCACCCCGAGCGGCCCCGACCGCGAGAGCGCGAGGTAGACCGCCAGCCCGACGACCACCGGCGGGAGCCCCATCAGCGCGTTCACGAGGACGATCAGCACCCGCCGCCCCGGGAATCGGAGGACCGCCAGCGCCGCCCCGAGCGGCAGCCCGATCGCCGCCGCGATCGCGACCGCCGTCAGGCTGACCCGCAGCGACAGCAGGACGATCTCGACCAGCTCGGGATCGAGCCGGACCAGCATCTCGAAGGCGCGGGCGACGGCGGTGAGGATCTCCCCCACGGGACCTCGGGTGACGGAGCGGGAGCGGGCGGACGCGGGACGCGACGGATGATGCCCGTCCCGCGGCGAATTCTCAACTCTCCGGAGCGCCGATCGGAGGCTCGGCCGGGTCGCGCATCCGCTCGACCCGCGCCCGCGTCTCCGCGGACGGCGCCGGCGTGAGCCGCGAGACGACCCAGGTGACCGCGAAGTTCAGGACCATGCCGACCGATCCGATCCCGGTCGGGCTGATGCCGAGGAGCCAGCCGTCCGAACCGCCGGAGCGTCCGAACCCGAACGTCAGGACGTACCCTCCGGTGAAGACGATCCCCGCGAGCATCCCCGCGACCGCTCCCTGCTTCGTGGTGCGCGCGCTGAAGACGCCGAGCACGAGGACCGGGAAGAAGCTCGCCGCCGCGAGACCGAACGCGAACGCCACGGTCTCCGCCACGAACCCCGGCGGGTGGATCCC
>JAUIEL010000852.1 GCA_030428825.1 bacterium | reverse complement strand
CCCCGCCAGAAAGAGGTCCGACTCCGGGGACGGCTCGCCGCGGGTGTACCCGTACGCGACGTGTCCATTCTCCCCCGATCGGAGGAGGACGTGAATCCGGTCCCCCGGCGCGGGCGGGGTCGCGTCCCGGCCGAGCGAACGCGGGAGGCGCTCGATCTCCAGGTCGACCCCCCGGTACGGACCCGCGATCGGGTCGACGGGGTGACGTCCCACGACCTCCAGCTCGACCCGGGTTCCGAACAGGAGGCTCCACTCCTCGCGCGCCACGACGAGCGCGAGCACGCCGACCTGCAGCAGCACCGCGCCGAGGAAGAGCGTCCGCCGCCGGCTCACGACCGCACCTCCCGCGCCCGCCGCACGAGCGCCCGCCGTTTCCGCTCCAGCACGAACCCGACCCCGAGCAGCACGACGCCCGCCCCGAGGAACGCCAGGAAGCCGTGCCGCAGCCGCTCGGCGAGGAGTTCGAAGTACCGCGTCAGCGCCAGCACGAAGATCCCGAGCAGGCCGAGGTTCACGAGCTCCGGCCTCCCGGTCCGCGCCCCGCGCGCGACCAGCACCACGAGTCCGATCAGCAGGAGGACGTTCAGACCGATCCACGCCGCGCCCGGCGTCAGTCGGAGGAGCCCGGCGACGGCCCCGCCGAGCGCGAGGTAGGCGACCCCCTCGAGCGCGTCGCCCCGCCCCGCCCCGCGCCCTCGGGCGACGAGGAGCACGATCGCCGCCGCGGCGCCGAGGACGAGCGCCGGGACGAACAGCCTTCCGTCGACGACGAGGTCCGCGTCGACGACGTCGTGGAACGACAGCGCGTAGAGCGAGAGGAACGCCGCCGGGACCGCGAACGACCGGAGCCACGACGCCGCCGCCGGCCACGCCCGCCGCGCGCCCCCCGGCGCGGACGCGAGACCGGCGAGCCCCGCGAACAGCGCGGCGTACGCGGCCGCGAGCGCGGAGAGCCCGACCAGCACGTGGAGGTCGCGCCCGAGGTCGCGGTGGTCGAGCCAAACCGTCGCCCGCCAGATCACCCAGACCGTGAACAGCCCGCCGACGAGGGTCAGCACGACGCGCGACCGCGTCAGGAGCACGAACGGGAGGCTCGTCGCCCACCAGAGGAGGAAGCCCGTCGGGGACGGCGTCAGGTGGTAGAGCTCGGCGAGGAGCGACAGTCCGGCGCCGAACAGGAGGACCCCGCCGGCGGTCAGCGCGACGCCGACGCGCGGCCAGCCCCCCGGCTCCTCGGCCAGGCGGAACCCGAAGTGATGGAAGCCGAGGATCGCGACGAAGACGCCGGCCAGCTTCGCGGCCTTCGGGATCTCGTCCCAGTGCGTCGCGACGAAGTGGACGATCCCGGTCGCGATCAGCAGGACGCCGACGGTCGCGACGATCCCCGCGAGCACGGCGGCCGTGTCGCGCTCCGGCGGGAGGTCCCGCTCGAGCCGCGTCTCGACCCGCCCCCGCGCCGCTTCGTCGAGCGTCCCGTCCGCTTCGAGCTCGTCGAGCGCGCGGCGGAGCTGGTGTCGGTTCATCGCGGGTCGACCTCGGAGCCTCTCGACGCGGCGGCGCGCCGATCGGCCCCGAACGTAGCAGACCGACCTCGGATTCCGGCACGCGACGCCCGGTCGGGTCGAGCCGTCTCCGGCGCCGCGCGAGGGAAGCGGGCCGCGACGCGCCCCGCCTTCGGCCCTCGGCCCGTTCGGTCGGCGGCGCCGGCTCGTTCCCTCCCCCGTTCCCCACGTCGGAGACCGACCCATGACCCCGTTCCGCCCGCTCCTGCTCGGGTTCGCGCTCCTCGCGCCCCCCGCCGTCGGTCACGCGAAGACGGTCGTCGTCGCCCCTGGAGGGCCCCACCCGACGATCCAGTCGGGCGTCGACGCCGCCGCCGCCGGCGACCGCGTCCTCGTGAAGCCGGGGACCTACTCCGGCGGCGTCGTCGTGGTGACGGCGAAGGCCGGCCTCACGATCGAGGCGGACGGCGAGGTCGTGCTCGAGGCCCGCGGTCCGTCCGGCGCGCCGCTCGGGCCGGCGTTCGAGATCGCCGCGCCGGACGTCCGGGTGATCGGCGTCGCCGTCAAGCATCCGTTCGACGACCCGTCGACCGGCGCCGAGGGGCACGGATTCCTGGTGACGGCGCCGGGGGCCCGGATCGTGGACTGCTCGGTGACGCACGCCGCCCGGACCGGCGTCCTCATCGTGGGCGACGGCGCGCGGGTGATCCGCTGCCGCTTCCAGGACACCGGCGTGAAGTTCCTGATCCCGGCCTTGGTGATCGAGGGAGACGACGCCCGCGTCAAGGAGACCGAGATCGCCCTCTGCCCCCGCGGCGGCGTCCGCATCACCGGCGCCGACGCGCTCGTGGAGGACGTCCGCCTCGACGTGATCCGCGACGGGGTCGGGATCGACCTGACCGGCGACGACGCGA
>JAUIEL010000092.1 GCA_030428825.1 bacterium | reverse complement strand
ATCGGCGCGCGGAGTCCGACGCCGCCGCGGTCGCGCGGTCCATCGAGGACGCGGGCGGCGTGGCCGAGGCCGCGGTCGGCAGCGGAACGGTCGTCGCCATGAACACACCGGGGAGCCCGTTCCGGAGCACCGACAGCGACCGCGTCGTGCCGAACGCGTTGCAGGTCACGAGATCGACGAGGGTGTCCCCGTCGAGGTCGCACGCCTGGATCTCGCCGGGGCTGGCGCCGAGGGTCACCACGGTCGGCGCCGTGGCGTACGGGGTCCCCGAGCCGCCGTGCAGGTAGATCGCGACCGTCCCCCCCGCGGTGTCGGTGATCGCCAGGTCCGGGTTGCCGTCGAGGTCGGCGTCGAAGAAGACGGCGTCGTTCGGGACGTTCGCCGGGAACGTGAGCCCCGCGACCGACCCGCTGAACGGGACGAGGGGGTTCACGTTCATCTGGTTCCGCGTCACCTGGAACGCGGTCGGGCCGAGCGCCGCGAACGGATGCGTCGTGAGCACGTCGAGGTCGCCGTCTCCGTCGACGTCGGCGCACTCGATGTCCTGGATGAGGTAGCTGTTCGGCACGAACGAGATCGGCGCCGCCAGCGTCCCGTCCGCGTTCGTCAGCCTCACCTCCACGGACGCGCCCGCGGTCGAGAGGAGGTCGGGACGGCCGTCGCCGTCGACGTCGGCCCACTCGACGTCGAGCGGGAAGCAGGTGGTCGCGTAGTCCGTGGACGGCGCGTACGACTGGGCGCCCGCGACCGAAGCGGCCGCCAGCGCGAGAGGGAGGGAAAGGGGGACTCTCATGGTGTCTCCTCGGGCCCGAGCCCGACCGCGCGTCTCGAGCCCCGGAATCGAAGGGAGGAAGAAAGGTGCGGTCGAGGTTCGAGTCCGTGTGGCTCGACCGCGGCGCGAGCGGCGAATCGGCCCCTCGAACGCCACTTCTCCCGCGCGACGACGCCTCTCCGTCCGCGTCCGGGTTTTTCGTCCGGTTTCCCGTTTAATGCGCGACCGCGCGTCGCCTCGCGATACCAACCGAGCCTCAGCCACTTCCCCCGTTCCCCTCGAGGACTCTCGATCCATGACGAAGTCTCCCTCCCCCACCCTGGCCTTCCTCCTGGCCCTCGGCGGCGCCGTCGGCGCGCCCGCCCAGGACGGCGCGCTCTACTCGATCGTGCTCGACAACCCGTCCGAAGGGGACGAGGCGAGGCGCGCCGTGAGCGGCGACTTCGACGGCGACCTCCGCCGCGACGTCGTCGTGCTGGTCGACGGACTCCCGACCATCCTCTGGGCCCCGGCCGTCTACGGCTGGTCGGAGGAGCTCGACGAGATCGGGACCGTGAACGACGTCGACGCCGTCCCGTCGGCGTCCGGTCCGGACACGCTGGTCACGGTCTCGAGCGCCGGACTGGTCGAGTGGGCCTGGTCGTCGTCGACCGGCGCGTTCGTCTCGACGAACCACGCCTCGGGGTCGAACTGGACGGGAGCGACCGCCGTCCGCGTCGCCGACCTCGACGGGAACGCGCCGCTCGACTTCACGGGCATCGCGTCGGGCGGCACCTCCTTCTGTCACCTCGTCCGGAACGGCACGACGTCGACCGCGGCGAAGACCTCCCTCTCCCTGATCGGAACCGCGATCGAGGCGATCGAGCCGGTCCGCTGGCTGTCGACCGGCGTCGACCAGGTCGCGGTGGCGACCGACTCCGAGCTGATCGTCGCCGAGCCCGGGACCGGAGCCCTCGCGACCTTCACCAGCGGCGCCGGCTCGGATCCGGCCCTCGTCGCCGTCGAGCTGTCGGGGACGTCGCGGGAGGGGGTCGCGTGGAGCCGCGAGGTCTCGTCGAGCTCGAACCTCGTCGGCCTGGTCAAGCACTCGTCGCTCGGGCCGTCCGAGCCGGCGCGCGACCTCTCGTACTTCACCGCGCGCGGGATCGCGTCGGGCGACCTCGACGGCGACGGGGACGGCGACCTCTTCGCCGCCGGCTCGTTCAGCCCGTACGGCCTGTTCATGGGCCAGGTCCCGCCGAGCCCCGCCGGCTCGGACTCGAGCTTCAGCGTGACGCCGCCGAACTCCTGGGCCGTGCTGCTCGGGAACGTCTCCGACGCCGGCGACCGTCCCGGAGCGCTGATCGCGGACCTCGACGGGGACGGAGACCTCGACGCCCTCGGCACCGTCGAGGACGCGACCGTGGCGACGGTCGGAGTGACGATCAAGAACAGCACGCTGATCTCGGAGACGGCCGACCGGCTCGAGGTCGACGAGGAGGAGTTCGCGCTCCTCCCCGGGAACACTTCGATCTCGATTCGGGTCGACAACCTGCCCGCGACGTTCGGGACGCACCTCGAGATCACCACGCGCCGTGAGCTCGACCCGAGCGGGTACGAGGTCGTCTACGACACGGAGATCGCGACGACGACCCAGGTCTCGCTCTACGGCGTCAATCGATCCGAGACACTCAGCGTCACGGTCCCGTTCGGGACTCCGGCGTTCGACCCGGAGGAGATCGACGAGGAGTTCGCCGCGGTGCTGATCCGGGTCGTCGACGTCGACTCGCAGTCGGGAGCCACGATCGAGGCGCGATACGAGAGGGCGTTCGTCGTGAGCGTGACCGAAGACGACCCGGAGGTCGAGGATGACGGCGTCAAGATGGGTCCCGGCGATCTGCCGCCGGTCATGCCGGTCCGGCCGCCGATGGGCGGCGGTTGATCGGCCGAAGCCCGGCTCACCGGTCGCCGAGCAGACCGACCAGGTGGAGGTTCGCGTAGAAGAACGGATGGTCGAACCGCGGGTCGCTCTTCAGGGCGGCCCGCGCGCGTCTCAGGGCCTCCGCCGCCGAACGGCCCTCCTCCATCTCGGCGATCATCCGGCCGACCAGCCGGACCGTCGCGTGGTAGTCGAGCGCCCGGTCGGACGTCGCGACCGAGAGGGCGCCGCGCGAGAACCAGGCGCCGCTCTGCTGCTGCACCCCGTCGTCGCCGCGGCGGAGCGGACCGCGGTCCCCCTCGCACGCGGCGAGCACGACGAGCGCCGGCGCCGCCCCGCCCGCGAACCGGCGCTCCACCTCGTCGGCGCCGAGGAACCCGTCCGCCAGCAGGAGCCCCGCCGGACGGACCCGGGTCGGATCCTGCTCCCCGTGCGCGACGATCACCAGCCGGTCGCGGCCGGCCGCCCCGGCGACGCCGTCCAGGGTCGCCTCGTCGCCGAGCCGGACGCTCCACCGGGACTCGGGCACGCCGCCGCGGAGGAGCTCGACGTCGGCGTCGGTCAGCGGGAGTCGCTCCGGATCCGGCCAACGCGCGGCGTCCCACTCGGTCGCGACGAAGAGCGTCGTCGTCCGTTCCCCTCGCTCCTCGTCGCCGTCCCGCCTCCCCTCTCCCCGCTCCTCCCCCGCGTCCCTCCCGGCCGTCGCCTCGGCCCGGGCCGCGAGCCAGACACCGACGGGAACCGATGGGAGGCGGGAGACCGCGCGCGCGGTCCCGAGCTCGCCCAGCCCCGGGACCGCGAGCGCCTCGACCGCGACGGGGCCGAGGAGGTCGATCCCGGCGACGTAGACCGACCGCCACTCCCCGAGCCGGGCGGCGATCGACGGCGGGAAGAGCCGACGGGCGAGCCTCGACGACGCCTCGACGAACGCGCGGACGTCCGATCTCCCGTCCGTCCCCTCGGGCGGCGCCACGAGATGGCGTCGCATCGCTCCGTGCGCCGCCGCCAACTCCGCCTCCGGCGGCAGACGGACGTGCTCGACGTGCTCCCGATCGACCGCGAACAGGTGCGAGCCGAACGGGCCGGGCACGAACGCGAGGAGGCCGACTCCCTCCGGGAGGAGTCGCCGCCGGACGGTCTCGAGGTCGGGGGCGGCGATCGCGTGCCGGCGCGCCAGCGTCCCCATCGCCTGGACCTTCATCAGCAGCTCGAACGCCGCCGTCGGCTCGTCGTCCGCGAGCCACTCCGCCGCCTCCAGGCACTCCCCCACGACCTCGCGCCGGTACGGGAAGTGGAGGAACCCGACGCCGGCCTCGTCGATCGGCGACCGCTCCCACGCCCGCAGGAACGTGTCGAACCGCGCGAGGAGCCTCGCACACTCCGGAGCGTCCCGCGTGGTCACCTCCGCCGCGATCTCCCGCTGCCGCCGGACCTGCGACCGGAGGGAGTCGTGGCGGACGTCCTGCAGCGTCAGGTCCTCGTCCTCCGATTCGACGTCGCGGTCGCCGCGCCGCAGGAACTCCTCCGCCTCCTCGAGGTCCCCCTCGGCGAGCGCGAGCGCCGCGCGGCGTTGCAGGACGTGCCTCCGGTTGAGCGCGAGGTCGTCGAGGTCGCCGGACTCGAGCAACGCCTCCAGCGCGGACGCCGCGGCCGGGCGCCCCTCCCCCGTCGCCAACGCCCGATCGGTGAGGGAGAGCGCCCGATAGAACGCGAGGCGCGCCCGCTGCCGCGTGAGCTTCGATCCGACCCCGGAGCCGCCGAGGAGCCGCTCGGTCTCCCGGATCACCTTCGCGTGTCGCGCCCGCGCGTAGGCGAGGCGGACCCGATTCACGGCGAGCACCGCTCGCGCCAGCTCGTCCTCTTCGCCGGCCTCCTCCCCGGCCTCCTCCTCCGCTCGCGCGATCCGCTCCTCCTGGAGGTCGAGCACGCGCGCGGCGCGATCCGTGAGACCGAGGTTCACGAGCGCGTGGAACTCCTCCGCCAGGAGGTACGGGACGAGCCCGGGCTCGCCGCGGGGCGCGGACCGGCGTGCCCGCTCCAGGAGTTCGAGCGCCCGCGCGGTCTCTCCGAGCTGCCGCGCCGCGCTCGCCCTCCGCTCGAGCAGGCGGGTCTGGAGCCGCTCCTCCGCGAGCCTCGGGTCGGCGAGGAGGGAGTCGAGGAGGTCCGCGGCGCGCCCGATCTCGGTCGCATCCATCCACGCGGTCGAGGCGACGTAGCCGAGCATCGCCGCCGCGCCGAACATGTCCGGCTCCTCCCGGGCCCAGGCGGTCGCCTCGGTGAGCCGCTCCCGCCACTCCGCCCGCCACTCCGGTTCGGTCTGCTGATCGAGCGCGAGGCGGTAGAGACCGAGGACCGCCGCGCGGCGGGCGTCGCGGCGGGCGGCGCCGTCCTCCTCTCCCCCCGGCACGCCGCGCCCCCGCCGGAGGGCCTCCTCGACCGCGCGGACCAGCCGGTCGTGGAGTCGCACGCGATCCTCGCTCTCGGGCGGTTCGGAGTCGAGCTCGGAGACGAGTTCGGAGACGAGCTCCGCGACCTGCCGTTCGGTCGGGCCGGGCTCCTCGGTCCGCGCACCGGCCGGCACGACGAATCCGATCGAGGCGAGGAGGAAGGCCGCGCCCCTCCGCATCAACGCCCCGCGCGCCAGGCGACTCCGGTGGCCGTCCGCGCTCGCATCACGCCGAACTCGTCGTGCGCCTCGACCCGCCACGTCAGGCGGCGCGGCAGCTCGCCCTCCCGCCGACCCGGATCCCACCGCGGCTCCTCGAGCTCCCGGACCTCGAACGGCGGCGCCGCCTCGTCGTCGGCGTCCCGGATCACGAGCGTGTACGTCCCGTCGCGCGAGAGCTCGAGCTCCCAGACGAACGGGGGATACGCCTCCACCTCGCCGAGCGGCGCGACCAACGCCCCCTCGCCGGTCCCGAGCAGGAGCGGCCCGGGGTCGCTCGTCGAGCGGTCCCCGATCGTCCGGAGACCGATCGCGAGCCCGATCAGGATCGCCGCCGCGACCGCGAACAGACCGCTTCGGAGAGAGAGGACCCGACCGGTCGATTCGGGCGCCGACGGTCCGGCCGGCGGCGCCGCCGCGCGCGCGAACTCCCGGAACTCGCGACGCCGCTCCGACGCCGAGGGGTCGTCCCGCGCCCCCTCCAGCAGCGCGGCCACGTGCCGATCGAGGTCCGCCTCCGGCTCGTCCGTGGCCCCCTCGGCCGCTCCTCGCAGCCGGTCCCGGACCATCCGGAGCCGCTCGAACTCGCTCCGCGCCTCCGGATCGGCGAGGAGACGCCGCGCCTCCGGAGCGTCGGCGTCGAGTTCGCCGCTCAGCATCCGGTGGAGGAGTTCGTCTCGCGCCTCGTCGCTCATCGTTCGTCCGGTCGGAAGCCGGCTCCGAGGCGGGCCTCGAGGCGCCGGAGCCCCTTGACGTGGGTCCGCTTCACGACGTGGATCGACACGCCGAGACGCTCCGCGATCTCGTCGAACCGGCGATCCTCGAAGTAGCGAAGCGTCAAGACGGCCGCCTCCATTCCTCCCAGGCGGTCGACGGCCTCCCGGACCCTCGCCGCGTCCTCGCTCGCGAGGGTGTCGCCCTGATCCTCGGCACCCTCCGGCTCTCGATCCGTGTCGATCGAGAGCGTCACGGGCGCTCTCTTTCGGATCGCGTTGGAGATCGTGAACTCGCAGAACCGGTAGATCCAGGTCTCGAGCCGCGCGTGCCCCTCGAACGAGTCGAGCCGCTGCCAGACCGAGACGACCACGTTCCGGGCGAGCTCCTCGAGCGCGGCGTCGTCGAGCGGGCTCCTCCCTCCCTTCCGGTGGACGTCGGCCAGGAACATCGGAATGCAGTCCATGCGTCGCGCGATCTCGTCCCGGGCCGCCTCGTCTCCGGCGACCGCCGCGCGGACCATCGCGAGGTCGCGCCGCCACTCGGTCCGAACGGGGCGCCGGGAGCCGCCCCGCCCCTCGCCCGATCGATCCGACGCACCCGATGGATCTGTACTGCGCATCCTCACCGCGAGGCCGGTCCCGAGAGCGAAGCAGGCCTCCGGGCGGGGATCCGCCGCGCGAAACCGAGTCCCGCGCAAGGTTAACCGGGTCGGCCGTCGGTTTCGAGCCGAGGGGACGGAGGGGATTCCGAGACGAGGCGAGACGCCCGGAGCGCGACGCGGATCGGGCGGGGGAGGACGCGGCGCCGTCGTCCGCGCGCGCCCCGTGCCTCGGAGCCCCTTATCATGCCGCTCATGGTCGACGAACCATCCCTCGTCACCCGCGCCTCCCGGGGCGATCCGGTCGCGGTCGACGCGTTGCTGGAGAACCACCTCCCCGGCCTCCGGGCGTTCATTCGCCTCCGGATGGGTCGAGACCTGCGCGCGCGCGAATCGTGCTCCGACCTGGCGCAATCGGTCTGCCGCGAGGTGCTGGAGCACATCGGCCGGTTCCGCTACCGGGGCGAGGCCGAGTTCCGGCGCTGGCTGTACGTCGAGGCGCAGCGGAAGATCGCGAACCGCGTCCAGTTCCACCGCGCCGCGCGTCGCGACGTGCAGCGCGAGGTGCGCGCGCCGACCGAGGCGGACGACCGGCGACTCGGGGCGCTCTACCGCGGCACCCTCACGCCGAGCCGCCGGCTGCTCGCCAAGGAGCAGGTCGAGCGTCTCGAGGAGGCGTTCGACCGGCTGACCGACGACCACCGCGAGGTCGTCGTCCTGTCGCGGATCGTCGGCCTCTCGCGCGCCGAGGTCGCCGAGCGGATGGGGCGGACCGAGGACTCGGTCCGGAATCTCCTCCATCGCGCCCTCTCGAAGCTGGCCGGCGACCTCGCCGACCCGCGCGACGGCTGACCGCGACCTCCGACGGTTCGGACCGGCCGGAGGGAGGTCCTCCGGCAGTCTGCGGGAACCTTCCCGTCGAGTCGTGCCGTCAAAGAGCAGGGTTGTTCGCCCCATACACCCCTCAGGCTCATCGCCGAGGTCGGATCCAGGCTGACACCGCAACCAACTGCCGGGCAACTTATTAGAGCCCTGACCCATCCCTTGTCCGCGCGCATTCCATGGATTAGAATCTCGCGATTCAGGAAGAGACCGGATTCGCGGTGAGCGAGAAGACACCGCGCTTCCTCCCGAAGAACATCTGCGCGGAGAACCCATGATGACTGCCCTGACCCGGGTCGCGGGAGCGGTGTGCGCCCTCGCGTTCCTCGGCTCCCCCGCCGTCGCCTTCACCGGCGGCGACTGCGACTGTCCCTCCTCGTTCGCCACCGAGCTCGTCGGCTCCTGGAACGGAAACGACCAGGACTCGAGCCACGCCGATCCGACCGACGTCCTCGGCGCCACGCCGGACACCTGGTTCAACACCGGTGACGGCGGCGGGATCGAGGTCTCCTTCGGCAACCCGTTCTCGAACTCCGGCGACTCGAGCGTCGACCTGTCGATCTACGAGTACGGGTACGAGGACTGCTACTACGTCTGCCTCCGGGTGAGCGACCCGTTCACGAAGAACGCGCTGCTGAACGCCGGCTACACCGAGGACCCGCCCGGCCTCTTCGAGATCAAGTCCCCCTGCGGGAGCCTCGACCTCGACATCGACTGGAAGGTCCCGGGGTACGACTGCGGCGAGCTCCGATTCGACGGCGTGATGCTGGCCGACGACGGGAAGGGCGGCAACGGCGCGGAGTTCCAGAAGGTGAAGGCGCGGTACGTCTGCGAGCCTCCGACGCCGACCGGCGACTGCGAGGCGGAGTGGGCCGGGACGGTCGTCTCGTACTGGGACGGCGACGACCAGGACAAGTACAAGGACGATCCGGAGGACGCGCTCGGCGACACGCCGGACTCGTACTTCCACCTCGGCCGGGACGGCGGCATCGAGGTCGCGTTCAGCGATCCGTTCTCGACCTCGGGCGACGGTCAGGCGGACCTCTGCGTCGACGAGGTCGGCTACGCGGACTGCTACTGGGTCTGCCTCCTGCCGGCCGACGCGTTCACGAAGGCGGCGGTCCAGGCGGCCGGGCTGATCGAGGGCGCGAACGGCACGTTCGAGTTCGGCAAGTACTGCGGCGACGTCGATCTCGACATGGACGCGCTCGTGCCGGGATACGACGAGGGTGAGCTCCGGTTCGCGTCGGTCCTCCTCGTCGACGACGGGAAGGACGGCAACGGCGCGGAGATCGCCCGGATCCAGGCGAAGTTCGTCTGCGACGGCCCGGTGCCGTTCCCGTGCGGTCCGACGTTCGCGACCGAGGTGATCGCCGCCGAGCCGGGGGCGAACCAGGGGAGCAGCCAGGACCCGACCGACGCGCTCGGCGACACCGACTCGGTCTACTACTCGCTCGGCGACGGCGGCTGCCTGCAGCTCGGCTTCGGCGCGCCGTTCTCTTCGACCGGCGACGCGACGCCCGACCTCCAGATCGACGAGTGGAACGCCGTCGACTGCTACACCGTGCTCGTCGAGCCGCTCGACGCGGCGACCGTGTTCGCCCTCGAGAACGCGGGCTTCACCGAGGACGCGCCGGGCTCGGGCCTGTACGCGATCTTCAGCGGCTGCAGCGACCAGCAGATCGACATCGACTCGCTCGTCCCGGGCCACGGTCCGGCCGAGCTGGCGTTCGGCAGCGTGCGGATCTGCGACGACAACGACGGCTCCGACGGCGCCGAGATCGTGCGGGTGTTCGCCGAGGAGGTCTGCCCCGGTCTGATCGCCAAGCTCGGCGACCGGGTCTGGGTCGACATCGACCGCGACGGCCTGCAGGACGACGGGGAGGCCGGCCTCCCGAACGTCCCGGTCACGCTGCGCGACGCGGCGACCGACGCGATCGTCGACGAGACGACGACCGACGCCGACGGCTTCTACCTCTTCTGCGCGAAGCCGGGTTCGTACGTGGTCGAGTTCACGATCGACGACGAGGAGTTCTCGTTCACGACGCGCGAGGTCGGCGGCGATCCGGAGATCGACAGCAACCCGGACGAGTCGACCGGTCGCACCGACCCCGTCAGCCTCGACCCGGGCCAGGTCCGGCTCGACATCGACGCCGGCGTGGTGATCGACGACTGCGTCGGCACGTCGCTGATCGACACGGACTTCCCGGCCTGTGTGAACTTCGACGACCCGGTGCTGACGGCGACCGTCCCGAACCTCGGCTCGGACTGGACGCTCACCCTGACCAGCAACCACCCGAACTCCCTCTACTTCGTGTGGGGTTCGGTCGGTCCGCCGGTCGAGGTCGTGATCCCCGGCTCGCTCTGCTCGATCTGGGTCGACCCGTTCAAGGTCCAGACCCTGATGACCGGCACGACCGACGCCAACGGCGGCTTCACGATCACCGAGTCGATCCCGGTGATCACGGACTGGATCGGCGCCGAGCTGACGTTCGTCGCCCGGGTCTGCGACCCGACCACGCAGGGCCCGATCCTCGGGTTCCCGGACTTCTTCTCGAACTCGATCCACATCAAGCTCGGCTGCCCGTGAGCGCATAGCGTTCGAACCGAGCTCCCACGAGAGAGGGCCGGCCCCGAGCGATCGGGACCGGCCCTCCTCCTCTTCCGCGGCGTCCGTCCGCGAGGTCGGCCCGCGCGGCTCGGATCAGTTCGTCGCCTCGAGCGTCTTCGCCAGCGCCAGCACGCCGAACGCCGTCCCGTACGCCTTCGTGTTGTGCGCGATCCAGAAGTCCCACATCGAGCCGTCGTCCTGTTGGCACTTCAGCACCTCGCGGCGCAGACGGACGGCCCAGCCGGGGCGGCGCGGGTCGCGCGTCTCGAGCAGCGCGCAGCCGGCGTAGTAGTGCCCGAAGAGGTAGAAGTACGCCGCGTTCGCGTAGTACGCCTCGTGCGGGATCGGCTTGTTCCGCGCCACGTCGAGGAACTTGTGGTGGCGGAAGAACTGCTCGAGCCCCTCCTCCACCGCGCCGTCGGGGAGCTCGGCGCCCGCCCGCCGCAGGGCGACGTTCCCGATCTGGATCCGCCCGAGCGAGCCCTTCACCTGGTTGATCGACTCGAGGCGGAAGTGACGCGGGACGGCGGCGACGTCGTAGTCGTAGGCGCCGTTCGGCAGCCGGGCGCGCGCCACGGCGCGGACGGCGGCGGCGAGCACCTTCTCGTCGACGGGCACCCCCGCCTCCCTCGCGTCGAGCAGCGCCAGCACGCCGGCGGCGGTGGTGAACGACGTCGCCCAGTCCGGGCGCCAGTTCGAGCTCGGGTTCGCGTAGTACCCCCAGCCTCCGCGCGGCGACTGGTACTCCCTCAGCCCCTCGGCCATCCGTCGCGCCGCGTCCCGCCACGCCTCCTTCGCCGCGTCGTCGAACGACGGGTCCCGGAGCGCGCCGGCGAGCGCGAACAGGCCGTAGATCAGCCCCCAGTTGTTGTCGAGGTCCCACTCCGCCGGGCGGACGAGCTCGGCGTGCGCGGAGAGCCAGTCGAGCCCCCGCGCGGCCGCGGCCCGCGCCTCGTCCGCCCCGAGCTCGAGGAGCGCGCGGCAGGCGAGCCCGGTCGTGCCGACCTGCCAGGTGTGGTACGTGGCGGGGTTGGCGAACGACGACGTGAACGTGACGTTCCGCGTCCCACCCCACGAGCCGTCCTCGTTCTGCGACTCGAGGAGGTAGCGGAGCCCCTTCGCGATCCCCGCCTCCGCCTCCTCCGCCGTCGGACCGGCCGGCGGGACGGCGGCGGCCGGCGACTCCGGAGCGGCGAGCGCCGCCACGACGACGAGCGCCGCGGTCACCATTCCCGCGCCTCGCCGGCCGGCGCCGTCGCGGGCGCGGGAGAGGTCACGGGCGCCTCCTGCTCCCCCTCTCGCTCCGCCGCCGGGCTCTCCGCGTCGGCGATCTTCTCCCGCAGGCGGACGACCTCCTCCCGCGCCTTCATCAGCGCGATCTCCCGGCCGAGCTCGCCGCTCTGCGCCTCGAGCTTCGCCTTCTCCAACGCGAACCGCTTTCGGTCGAGGTCGAGCGCCAGCTTCTTCCGCTCGAGCGGGAGCGTGTGGTTCACCAGCGCGTCGAACTCGCTCGCCTGCAGCTCGATTCGGGCGGCGGCCCGCTCGGCGTTCCGCTTCCCGCGGGCGACCACGAACTCGGCGGTCAGGTCGTTCAGGTCCTGCTCGCGGTACATCAGCTCGATCTGCTTCAGCTCGTCGGCCGCCTCGGTCGCGCGGTCCTTCACCTGCCGGAGCTCCAGCTCCGCCTTCGTCCGCCGGTGGACCGCGTCGAGCTCGACGAAGTCCTCGAGGCGCGCCTTCGCCAGCTCGAGCTCGGCCGCCGCGTGCTCGACGCCGGCGAGGGCCGACAGCCGCGACACCTCGGCGTCGACCTTCGCCTGGGCGAGCTTCTGCTCGGCGACGGTGAGGTCGTGACGCAGGTGGCGGGCGTTCGGCGGGGGTCCCTGGTCCCCCGGGCGGGCGGCCGGGACGAGGAGGACGGTCGTGGCGAGGAGGGCGGCGAGGTTCACGGGAGCGCTCCGGTTCGAGGGATGCGGCGCCGGGCATCGTAGCGGACGGCGCGGCGGGTCGGCGGGTCGGCTACGCTGTCGCCCCTCATGCCACGCACGACGACGCCCCCGCTCTCCCTCGCCCCGCTGCTCGCGTTCGCGCTCCTCGGCCCCGCCTGCTCCGACGGCGGCCCGCCGCGCCCGCCCATCGTCCTGATCACGCTCGACACGACCCGGGCGGACCACCTCGGCTGCTACGGCTACCGCCGGGCGACGTCGCCGCGGATCGACGCCCTGGCGCGCGAGAGCACGGTCTACGAGCGGGCGACGGCGGTGACGAGCTGGACCCTGCCGACGCACGCGTCGATGTTCACCGGGAAGCTGCCGACCAGCCACGGCGCGCGGTACGACGCCGAGGGGCCGTTCGACCTGTCGAAGGCGATCGGCGACGACTTCGAGGGGTTCCGGGCGCGGGGGATCGACGACCGCGAGCGGACGCTCGCCGCGATCCTCGGCGAGGCGGGATACCGGACGGGGGCGGCGGTCGCCGGACCGTGGCTCCTGTCGGTCTTCGGCCTGGCGCAGGGGTTCGACGCGTACGACGACTCGGGGATCGATCACATCAACGGCCGCCGCGCCGACTCGATCACCGACGCCGGGCTCGCGTTCGTCGACCGGGCGAACGACGACGACGCGCCGTTCTTCCTCTTCCTGAACTACTTCGACGCGCACGCGCCGTACGTCCCGCCCGGCGAGGAGTACGCGCGCCTCTTCGCCCCCGGCCCGCTGACCCGCGAGAACGTCGGGAAGCCGGAGTTCCAGGTCGCGCTGTACGACGCCGAGATCGCGTTCATGGACGAGCACGTCGGCCGGCTGCTCGACGGCCTCAAGGAGCGCGGGCTGTACGACGACGCGTGGATCTTCGTGACCGCCGACCACGGTGAGCTCCTGTGGGAGATCGGCGGCCTGAGCGGGCACGGGATCTCGTTGAGCGAGCCGGAGATCCACGTCCCGCTGATCGTCAAGGCGCCGGGCGGCGGCAAGGTCGGCCGCGAGGCGCGGCGCGTCGACCAGACCGACCTCCTCCCGACGATCCTCGAGCACCTCCAGCTGCCGCTCCCCGAGGGCGTCCAGGGGCACTCGCTCCACCGCGTCGCCCATCCGATCGTCGCCGAATTCCACCCCCTGCCTCCGTGGAACGACTCCGGCGACTGGGAGGCGCTCTACCACGGCGACCTGAAGTACGTCTGGAACAGCGCCGGCCAGGGGTACCTCGCCGACGTCGCCGCCGACCCGTTCGAGAAGAGGGACCTCCGCGGCGAGCGCGCCGAGATCGCGCAGAAGATGGAGACGCTCCTGAAGAAGTACCTCGCGTCCCTCCCCCGCCCGGGGAAGGCGGGACCGGTGAAGGAGCTCGACGAGGAGACGCTCCGGGCGCTGAAGGGGCTCGGGTACACGGGGGACGGGAAGTAGGGGGAGCGGCCGGCGGGGCCGCGACGGAAGACCGACGTTTTCACCCCCGGTCCAAGACGTCCGCGGACGTTTTGGACCAGGGGCAAGAATGTCGGCACACTGGTCTTCATCTCCGAGCGGCGGTACCTCCACTCCCAGATCCGGCGCGACCTCGCGGCCAAGATGGTGTTCCTCGACGGACCTCGTCAGGTGGGGAAGACGACGTTGGCGCGCGCCCTCCCCGGTGCGAAGACCGAGGCGCGACGCTGGTCGCGCGAGTACCGGAACCTCCTCGTGCGCGAGGAGATCACCAGCCTCGAGCGCGTCGACGACCTCGGACGCCTCGAGTCCCTGATGCTGCGGCTCCCGGAGCTCGTCGGCTCGCTCCTCTCCGTGAACGCTCTGCGCGAGGATCTCGAGCTGAGCCACAAGACCGTCGAGCGCTGGATCTCGATCCTCGAACGGCTG
>JAUIEL010000091.1 GCA_030428825.1 bacterium | reverse complement strand
GGGATCGCAGCGCGAGTCCCATGAGCCGACCACAAGATGCCGTCGAGTCGGAGCTCCGCGCGCTCAGGGCGGAGAACGAGCGGCTCCGGGAGGAGCTCCGGAGCGCCGCGTCGGCGAACGTCCGCGCCGCCGAGCAGATCGTCGAGTCGAGCCTGCTCCGGCAACGGAGACTCGAGGAGCAGAACGAGGCGATCCGCGCGGCCCTGAAGGTGGCGGAGGAGGCCTCGCGGCAGAAGACGATCTTCGTGGCGAACATCAGCCACGAGCTCCGCACGCCGCTGAACGGCATCATCGGCATGGCCTCCCTCCTGCTCGAGGGCGCGGCGGACGCGGAGGTCCGCGAGCGTCTCTCGATGCTCCTCCGGTCGGGCGAGAACCTGCTCGAGATCGTCAACGACATCCTCGACCTCGCGAAGATCGACGTGCAGGGAGTCGAGCTCGAGGAGGCGCCGTTCGATCCGTGGCGGACCGCGGAGGCGGCGGTCCAGCTCCTCGCCGCCGGCCGCCGCGACCCCGCGTTGGAGATCGCGATCGAGATCGATCCGTCCGTCCCTCGGTGCGTGGTCGGCGACGGACCGCGCCTGCGACAGGTCCTGCTCAACCTCGCGGGGAACGCGATGAAGTTCACGGACCGGGGGTGGGTCGACGTCGCGCTCGCGGTCGAGGGGGACCGGCTGTCGTTCGTCGTCCGCGACACGGGGTGCGGGATCGCCGACGACGAGCTGGAGGGCCTGTTCGAGCCGTTCGTGCAGGCGGACGGAGGTTCGACGCGAGCACACGGAGGCACGGGACTCGGACTCGCGATCACCCGAAGGCTGGTCGAGCGGATGGGGGGCGAGATCGAGGTCCGCAGCGAGGTCGGCGTCGGGAGCGAGTTCCGGTTCCGCCTTCCGCTCGGCTCGGGGGGGAGGCCGCCGCCGCTCGCGCCGGTGGCGTTCGACGCGGCGTGGGTCGACGTCGGGGACGAGCGGTCGGCGCGGTCCGTCCGGTCGCACCTCGCCGCGGTCGGGATCCCGGTGGCGGGGCCGGGGGACGACCCGTCCGCGCTCCCGCCGGGGCGTCGCCTCTTCGTCGTCGACCGCGCCGACGGGCCGGGGACCGCGGTGACGGAGGCGCACGAGGGAGTGCTCGAGGACCGCGTGATCGTGCTCGCCGAGCGGGACGACGCGACGCGGGCGGCGTGGCGGGGGATCACCCCGGACGTGCGGTTCCTGCGTCGTCCTCTCCTCCCGACGGAGCTGCTCGACGCCTGCGCGGACGCGGTCGAGTGCGCGGAGACCGCGACCGAGACGTTCGACGCCTCGGTCGGCGACGGGCTCCGAGTCCTGCTGGCCGAGGACAACCCGATCAACGCGCGCGTCGCCGGCGCCTACCTCCGCGGGATGGGGTGCGTCGTCGACGAGGCGACGGACGGGCGGGCGGCGGTCCGGGCGTTCCGGTCCGGCGACTACGACGTGATCTTCATGGACTGTCAGATGCCGGAGATGGACGGCTACGAGGCGGCGGAGAGGATCCGGTCCCTGGAGGGCGAGGACGCCGACCCGGTGACGATCGTCGCGCTGACCGCGCACGCGATGGCGGACGACCGCGAGCGCTGCCTCCGGTCCGGCATGGACGACTACCTGACGAAGCCGACGCGCCGCGACGATCTCGCCGCGGTGCTCGCCCGCCGCCGCCGGTCCCGGCTCGCGCCGACCTGACCGGCGCGAGGTCTCCTCGCGATCCGGAGGACGTGTACGCTCCGAGCCGGTACGAGGACCTCGGGACCATCGAGGCGAGGCGAGTCGAGGCGAGCGCGAGGATCGGTGAAGTGATGGAGTGGCTCGGCTGGGGGAGTTCGTTCGTCCTCGTCCTGACGATCGGCTACCAGGTCCGCAACCAGTGGCGAGCGCGTGACAACGGCGGCGTCTCCCGCCTCCTGTACGTCGGGCAGCTCTGCGCCTCGACCGGCTTCCTCGTCTACAGCGTCTCGCTCGGGAACTGGGTCTTCACGCTCACGAACGCCCTCCTCCTCGCCGCCGCGATCACCGGCCTGGCCATCCACGCGAGGAACGCGCGCCGCCCTCGGGGCTCCTGAGCCGCGACGCGAGGCCGCTCGCTCACTCCGGCCCCGCCAGGTGGTGGTGGCGCCCCTCGATCCGGACGGTCGACGCGTGGGGACCGTGTTTGCCGGGCTCGGGCGCCTCGGTGTACCGCACCCTCGTGCCGAGGAGGAGTCGGTCGAACCGCCCGTCGACGACGGCGTTCCGGTGGAAGTAGATCTCCCGGCCGGCCCGGGTCATGATGAACCCGAAGCCGCGCTCCGGTTCGAGTCGCACCACCCGGCCGTGCGCCGGGACGTCCTTGTGCTTCACCCGATGGTGGGCCCGGCGCGTCCGCTCCTCGAGCTGCCGGCGAGCCGCGCGGAACGCGTCGCGGATCGCGACGCCCGGCTCCTCGTGCGCGTGGTGCTTCTCGGGGTCGCGCCAGACGATGACGTCCCGCCCCGGGATCGAGAGCTCGATCGCGACGTGGTAGAGATTCCCCTTCCGGTGGGTGCGATGCGGCAGCTCGACCACCGCGCGCGCGCCGACGATGTCGGTCGACCACCCCTCGAGCCGCTCGATCTCTCGGCTCACCAGCGCGTGGATCGCGTCGCGTTCGGTCTCGGGCACGTTCTTCAGGACGATCTCGGGGTCGATCCGCATCGTTCGGCTCCTGAGCGGCGCGGGAGGCGAGCCCCCCGAGAGGGTCCGCGTGCAAGGAGCATGCCGTCGTCGCCGGGTACGGCGAGGCGACGACGCGGCCGCTCACGGCGGGAGCGCGCCGTCGCCGTCCCGGCCGAATCGCTTCGACAGCTCCCTCCGGAGGCGTTCGAGCGCTCGGTAGTACCGCCCCTTCACGGCGCCGATCGAAGTGGACCGACACGCGGCGATGCGCGCGAACGGCTCGTCCCGGAGGAGCTTCCGCTCCAGGAGGCAACGCTCGCCGGGCCGAAGGTTCGCGAGGGCCGAGCGGAGCGCCGAGCCGACCGCCGGGTCGGGCCGCGACTCCTCCTCGTCGTGTCCGCGCGGCAGGAGGTCTCGCGGGTCGACCCGGCGCCGGGAACGGGTCCGTCGTCGGTGGTTCGACAGCGCGAAGAGACAGAACGAACGGACCCACGTCTCGAGCGGTCCGTCCCCCCGGTACGAGTCGAGTCGGCTCCAGACCGCGGCGACGACGTCCTGCGTCAGGTCCGCGAGGTCTTCGGCCGGGAGCGGGGGGCCGGACCGCCGGCTCCGGATCGTCAGGAACCGGGGGACGCACGCCAGCCGAGCCACCAGACGCTCGATCGCCGCCGGGTCCCCGGCCCGGGCGCGACGCACGAGTCTCCGGTCGGCCCGGCCCGGGGAGTCCCTGCTCGCGCGCTCCATGGGTCCGATCCGAACTCGCCTCCACGACGTCCTGCGGTCGTCGATCGCCCGGCGGCGGTCGACGGTCGCTTGGTGTCGCGCGGACCGGGAGGGAGCGCGAGTTCCGATCGGATTCGGAGAGCGGCGGTCGAGCGGATCAGTCCTCGCCGCCGGCGAGGTGCTCGTGCCAGAGCCGCTCGAGCCGGGCGACGTCCCCCGACTCCAGGAGGACCCGGTCGCGGCCCCGGGCGGCCGACTTCGCGATCTCCTTCGCGACCGACCTCCGGAGCGAGCGCCCGCCCTTCGACGTGAGGAGGGCGTCGATCAGGCTCTCGGCCGCCGCCGCGTTGCTCATCCCGGGGACGAGCCGCTTCTTTCGGAGGTCCGTCGCCGTCGCGGCCAGGAGGGGCGCGAGCGGAGGCGGCGACGTCTCGTCGTACGCCGCGCGGGCCGCGGCGAGGTTCGACGAGCGGCCGCGGCGCGCCTCGAACGCCTCCTCGTCGATCGCGCGGCCGGTGACGTGGAGGTCCCAGGTCGAGAGGAACGACGCCATCCCCTCCTCGAACCACGCGCACGCGCGCGGCTGTCCGAAGAACCCGCAGAGGACGGCGCGCGTCCCTTCCTCCCGGAGCGCGGCGAGGTCGATCGCGTCGAGCGTGGCGGCGGCGAGGTCGCCCGCCGCCACGGCGTAGAGGTGGTTCTCGACCACACGCTTCCGGACCGACGTGGCTCCGGTCTGCCGGCTCTCCCAGCGATAGCGATACGCCGCGCCGCGCGACCCCGGCGCCTTCTCCGCCAGCTCCGCGGACGACGCGAGCACCTGCACCGTCGGGTACGCGCCGAGCTCGCGCTTCTCGCCGGTCAGGTCGCAGATCGCGTCCTCGAGCATCGTGAGGTAGAGGGAGATCTCGGCGGCGAGCCGCGCCGAACCGGGCGTCTCCACGTTCCACGTCTTCCCCTTCGAGAGGCGGAAGACCCCGTCGTCCACCTTCACGGCCCGCTCGAGCTTCGCGAGCGTCCGCCCCTCCTTCTCCGTCCACTCCCATTCCCCGGCGGCGAGCACGAAGGCGAACGACAGGACGACGTGGACGGTGTGCATCTGGAGATTCCCCTTCGGCCGGCACGCGCGCGGACGAAGGGGAGCGTATCACGCGGCGCCCGTGGCGTGGCTCACGGCTGCGTCAGGGCGAGGCCGTTCGA
The DNA here is from genome assembly GCA_030428825.1 of bacterium. Classification (GTDB taxonomy): domain Bacteria; phylum Planctomycetota; class B15-G4; order B15-G4; family JADJEK01; genus JAUIEL01. The sequence continues at coordinate 9,502 of JAUIEL010000091.1, read as the reverse complement.
CGCCGCGTACCACCCCGCCGGTCCCGCCGGGTCGACCACCCACGCCTGCAGGAAGACCGAGAAGCCGAGGGGGACGCCGGCCGGCCAGGTCGTGGCGAGGGAGAGCGCTCCGCTCGCGTCGAGCGGGAGCGGGCCGAGGAGCCACTGAGGCGACGGGACGAGCGTCCCGCCCTCGAACGGCAGGCCGGCGTACGCGGTCCCGACCACGAGCCAGGCGGCGCCGCTCGGCAGCCCCTGCGACAGGGTCACGGCGATCGGCGATCCGCCCGCGAGCGTCCCGGTCGCCGCGAGGATCGGCGTGCCGGCGGTCCCCGCGAGGCCGCCGCCGAGGTCGCGCACGCCGACCGGCGTGAGGAGCACGGCCCCCGACTCGCCGGTGACGAGGTTCGTGCCGATGGCGGCGATCTGGCCGACGTCGTTGCAGGCGCCGCCGAACGCGAGGCCGAAGCTCCAGTTGCCGAGCTGCGACGGGACGAGGAGCGTCGCGAGCGGGAACGTCCCGATCCCGTCGAAGTGCGCGGAAGGCGTCGGCGCCTCCAGGACGGTCAGGCCGTGGTCGTTGATGTCGAACGCGGTGACGTTCGCCGACTGTCCGAACACCCCGCTGACGGCCTGCCAGCCGCCGGCGATCGTCCAGCGGGCCGCGGCGCGCTGCGACCCGTAGAACGCGGTCCCCGCCAGCTCTCCGCGGTCGTTGATCGCCCACCCCTGGTAGCCGGACTGGCCGCTCGGGAGCGGCGGGAGCGGCGTGGCGACGAGCGTGTCGATGTCGAACAGTCCGCCGCTGGTGCCGGTCAGGACCCCCTCGTCGTTGATCTCCTTCACGCCGGACGGGGCGCCGAGCGCCGAGAGGTTCAGGACGCCGGACGGCGAGTTGAACCAGACGGTCGGCCCGCCCTGGAACCCCGGCGTGATCGACTGGCCGACGATCTCCCCGCGGTCGTTCACGTCGTACGCGACGCTCTGCGTGTGCCCGGGGAGCTGGCCGAGGAGCTGCGTCGTGTACCCGCCCAGGCCGTCGGGGAACCAGGCGACCGCCTGGCCGAACCCGGGGAACCCGCCGGTCGAGGCCGAGCCGACGATGACGCCGGCGTCGTTGATCCCCTGCGCCCAGGCCGACTGGTACCCGGCCGGATGCGGGAGGAGTTGGAACGGTCGGTTCGGGCCGGCGACGTACGCCCGGACGACCGTGTTCACGGTCCAGCCGACGCAGTCCCCGGCGAGGTTCATGTCGTTCACCGTCACCGCCGGACCGAGGTACGTGGCGACGTGTTGCGGCTGCGCGCCGGCGGTCGTCGGGAGGGCGTTCGCCGCCAAGGCGAGGGAGAGAGAGAGGAGCGTGGTCCGAGTCATCGTTCCTGGTCCGAGGAGGGGATGGGTGGGGTCGAGGGAGGCGTGGGCCGCGGGCCGAACGCAACACGCGGCGTGCCGAACTCGCCCGACGGCCGTCGTGTCCTCGTGCGAGACGGAGTTTCTCCGATCGAGACCTCGCCGCCTCCCTTCCGTCCGCACGCCGGACGGAGGCGGCGTGGGCAGAGAGGTCGGCCGCGGGGAGACGTTCCCGGCCTCGTGGGAACCGATCGCCACCCGAGCGCGCGATCGCGGCGGTCGATTCGTCGGATCGAGTTGGGCTATGATTTCGAGCCATGGTCCCGAACGACCCCCTCGTCAGCCTCTGCTGGTACGACCTCCCCGAGGTCCGGGACGCGACCGACGCGCTCTGGTCCGCGGTGCGGGCGCGTCTCGCGGCGGCCGGCCTGGACGGCCTGCCTCCGGCGCCGCACCGCGACGAGGCTCCGGAGGCGATCTGGCGAAGTGGCCGGCTCCTCCTCGGGCAGGCGTGCGGCTACGACGCGATCGTCGCGTTCCCGCGCGAACTCCGGATCGTGGCGACCCCGTGCTACGACACGCCGCACACGAGCGGCCCCGAGTATCGAAGCCTGATGCTCGCCCGCGAGGAGCTGCCGTTCGCGTCGGCCGACGACCTGCGCGGCGCGCGATGCGTGATCAACAACGAGACGTCGCATTCCGGGATGAACGTCTGGCATGCGGTCCTCGCGGAGCGGCACGTCGGCGGCCGGTTCTTCTCGGAGGTCAAGGTGTCCGGTTCCCACGTCGAGAGTCTCGCCGCGCTCCGGAGCGGCGACGCCGACGTCGCGGCCGTGGACTGCATCACGCATCGTCTCCTCGCGTGCGAACGGCCGGCCGCCCTCGTCGGGACGCGGATCCTGTTTCAATCCGAGCTGGCGCCGGTTCCCCCCTTCGTCACGGCGGCCGACGCCTCCGACGAGCTGGTCGACCTCCTGCGGAGGGCGCTCCGGGACGTCATGGCCGCCCCCTCGCTCGCGGACGTTCGGCGACGGCTCCTCCTGCGCGGCTGCGAGGTCCTCCCCCGCTCGGCGTACGAGGAGATCGCGCGGATCGATGCCCGCGCCCGCGCGCTCGGCTACGAGGAGTTCTCGTCGTCCGGGCCCCGCTCCGCCTGACGCGGCGTTCCCCGTCACGCGAGCCGCCCGCGGGCGGCCGAGGCGCGCGCGGGCGGGGTTCGTCGACCTCGGCGGTCGGGCGCTTCGTTCAGGGGCAGACGCCGAACGTCATCCCCGCGGTGTGCGAGATGCCGTCGGACGACGCGGGGTCGCCGATCATGCACTGCAGGTGGACCACGGCGCCGATCAGGTTCGCGTCGTTCGGGATCGGGGCCGGGATCACGGCGCTCCCCGCGCCGCCGACGCCGGCCGCGCCGCCGAGCGAGAGCGGGAGCTGCAGGAACGGCGGCGTGAGGTCGACGAGGAGCGTCCCGAACGACACCGGGAGGCTCGCCGAGTTCGCGCTGACGAACAGGATCGCCGGTGCGCCGCCGAGGCCGTTCGCGATGTCGAGCGCGAACGAGGCGTTGCCGATCTGCGGCTGCCCGCCGCTGGCGCCGAGCGTCGGCACGAGGCCGCCGGTCCCCGGGTTCCCGGCGCCGTACGCCGTCGGCGGGGTCGGACAGCTCGGGCCGATCGTGACCGGCACGCAGAACGAGAGCGACTGACCGTTCATGTTCGTCAGCTTGACCTCGAACGCGTACGTCCCCGCGGGGACCGGCTGGCCGAGGTCGTCCTTCTGGTCCCACGTGAACGACGACGACGCGCCGGGCTGGATCGGCGTGATCACCTGGAGGCAGAGCGGGTTGAAGACGGCGGCCCCGTTGCAGTCCGTCTTCTTGACGAAGTCGATGAGGCAGGCGTCGTTCTGGTTCCAGATGCACCCGGACGACGTGTTCGTGCCGGTGATCGTGATCGGCTGGCCGACCGCGGGGCTCGGGGGCGAGACCGAGAACTGCATGTCGTTGAAGCCGCACTGGGCGTGGGCGGAGCCGGCGAGCGCCGAGGCGGCGGCGAGGGTGACGAGGACGCGGATCATGGGGTGGTTCCTCCTGGGACGCGGACGCGGCGGGAGGCGCGAGTGTAGCAGACGCCGGCCCGGCCCTCGGATCGGCGGCGGCGGCCGGGTCGCCTCGCTAGACTCTCGGATTCCCGCCTCCGAGGAAAGACCATGTCGCGCCTCCCCGCTCTCCCGCTCGTCCTCGCGCTCGTGTCCGCCGCGCCGCTCGCCGGCGCGACCTCCTCCGAGGAGGTGACGGCGTCGTTCCGGCACGTCCTCGGGGTCCGGCTCGACCCGGCGGCCCACGCGCTCGAGGTCGAGGACACGATCACGTTCCGGGCGGCGGGGCGGGGCTCGAACGAGGGCCGAACGGCGGCCTCCGCTTCACGCTGCACGACGGCCTGGAGGTCACCGTCGAGGGGGACGGCTGGTCGGTCGCCCGCGGCGGCGAGGTGATGCGGACCGGGTTCGGGACGCCGACGCCGCGGCGCGAGTGGGAGCTCACGCCGGAGGGCGCCGTCGAGCCGGGGGCGACGGTCACGCTCCGGTACGCGGGGACGATCCACCACCCGCTCGAGACCGACGGCGAGGAGTACGCGCGGTCGTTCTCCAGCACGCCGGGGACGATCGGCGAGGACGGCGTCTACCTCGCGTACGCGTCGGCGTGGGTCCCGGAGTTCTCCGGCGGCGGGGCGGGGCTCCTCGACTTCGAGCTGACCGTCGTCCTGCCGGACGGCTGGGACGCGGTCAGCCAGGGGAAGCGGACCGGGAAGCGGATGACCCGGAAGATGCCGCCGGACGTGATCGTCACCTGGGACTGCCCGCATCCGATGGAGGAGATCTACCTGATCGCGGCGCGCTACCACGAGTTCGAGCGCGCGGCCGGCGACGTCGCGGCGCGGGTCTTCCTCCGCGAGCCCGACCCGAACCTCGCCAACAAGTACCTCGAGGCGACCGCGCAGTACCTCGCGATGTACCACGAGATGATCGGCCCGTACCCGTTCGCGAAGTTCGCGCTGGTCGAGAACTTCTGGGAGACCGGGTACGGCATGCCGTCGTTCACGCTGCTCGGTCCGCAGGTGATCCGGTTCCCGTTCATCCTCCACTCGTCCTACCCGCACGAGATCCTGCACAACTGGTGGGGGAACTCGGTGTACGTCGACTACGAGGGGGGGAACTGGTGCGAGGGGCTGACGGCGTACCTCGCCGACCACCTCATCAAGGAAGGGCAGGGGCAGGGGGTCGAGTACCGGCGTGACACGTTGAAGAAGTACCGGGACTACGTCCGCGGCGGACTCGACTTCCCGCTGAAGGGGTTCCGGTCGCGCCACTCGTCGGCGACCGAGGCGGTCGGGTACGGCAAGGCGTTGATGCTGTTCCACATGCTCCGCCGGGATCTCGGCGACCGCGACTTCGCCGCGTCGCTCCGGCGGTTCTACCAGCGGTTCCGGTTCCGGCGGGCGTCGTGGGGCGACCTCGCGGACGTCTTCTCCGAGACCGCGCGTCGGGACGTCCGCCCGATGGTCCGGCAGTGGGTCGAGCGGACCGGGGCGCCGGCGCTCGCGATGGAGGTCGCCGTCCCCGCGCCCGGGAAGCTCCGCGTCGACGTCCGGCAGACGCAGGTCGAGGAGCCGTTCGCGGTGAACGTGCCGGTCGCGATCACCGTCGCCGGCGAACCGACGGCGCGGATCGAGACGCTCGCGCTGTCGAAGCGGTCGGAGTCGTTCACGTTCGACCTCGCGGGGGACGCGGTCCGCGTCGATCTCGATCCGGGGTTCGACGTCTTCCGGCGGCTCGATCGCGAAGAGCTCCCCCCGACCCTCGGGGAGGTGTTCGGCGCTCCCGCGGTGACCGTCGTCGTCCCCTCGAAGGAGGAGGGAGCGTGGCGGGAGCTGGCCGAGAAGTGGACGCAGGGGCAGGACGACGTCGTGGTCGAGACCGACGCCGCGCTCGACGCGTTCCCCTCCGACCGGGCGGTCTGGGTGTTGGGGCGGACGAACGCGTACGCCGACGTGGTGCTCGGCGCGCTGCCGGGCGGCCGCCTCGACGAGTCGCGCGACGCGCTCAGCGTGGTCTACGTCGCGCGCCACCCGGCCGATCCGGACGTGGCGATCGGGTACGTCGCCACCGACGTCCCGGCCGCGGTCCCCGGGCTGGCGCGGAAGTTGCCGCACTACGGCAAGTACTCGTACCTCGGCTTCCTCGGCGACGAGCCGACGAACGTCGACAAGGGGCAGTGGGAGGCGACCGACTCGCCGCTCGTCGCCTTCCCGACGCCGCGCCGCGCGACGCTCCCCGCGCGCGAGCCGCTCGCCCGTCCGAAGCCGGTCTTCGACCCCGCGGCCCTGATGGAGCACGTCCGGTTCCTCGCCGCGGACGAGCAGGAGGGGCGCGGCGTCGGCTCCGCCGGTCACGATCGGTCGGCGGCGGCGATCGCGGCGGCGTTCGAGGAGGCGGGGCTCCGGCCGGGCGGCGACGACGGGACGTACCTCCAGCGGTGGACCGAGCCGGACGGGCCGGACGGAGCGCCGGTGGAGCTCGCGAACGTCGTCGGCGTCCTCCCCGGGACGCGGGCCGAGTGGGCCGACCAGTCGGTCGTCCTCGGCGCGCACTACGACCACCTCGGGCGGGGCTGGCCGGACGTCCGGTCGGGGCACGAGGGGGAGGTCCACAACGGCGCCGACGACAACGCGTCCGGAGTGGCGGTCCTGATCGAGGTCGCGCGCGCGCTCGCCCGCGAGCTCGAGCCGAGCCGCAGCGTCGTCTTCGTCGCGTTCGACGGCGAGGAGTGGGGATTGAAGGGGTCGCGCCGGTACGTCGCCGCGGGGGGCGCGCGCCCGGCGCGGGCGGCGCGCGCGATGGTGAACCTCGACACCGTCGGACGGATGGCGGACGGCGGCCTGACGGTCCTCGGGAGCGGCACCGCCAGCGAGTGGGTCCACATCGCGCGCGGGGTCGGCTTCACGACGGGCGTCCGGTCGACGTGCGTCGCCGACGACCCGGGCGGGAGCGATCAGGTCGCGTTCCACGAAGTCGGTGTCCCGGCGGTGCAGCTCTTCACCGGGGCGCACGGCGACTACCACCGGCCGAGCGACGACGCGGAGAAGGTCGACGCCGACGGGATGGTGAAGGTCGCGACGTGGGTCCGCGAGACGATGGTCTACCTCTCCGAGCGGGAGGAGCCGCTGTCCTCGAGCCTCGCGGTCGGAGCGACGGAGCCGGCGCCGCCCGCCGAGCGTCCGACCGGCGGACGGCGGGTCAGCCTCGGGACGGTCCCCTCGTTCGAGCACGCCGGTCCGGGCGTGCTGGTCTCGTCGGTCGTCGCCGGATCGCCGGCGGAAGCGGCGGGGGTCGTCGGCGGGGACCTGCTGCTCGCGATCGACGGGCGGGAGCTCGCCGACCTGCGCGCCTTCAGCGAGGTGCTGAAGGCGCACGCCCCCGGCGACACGATCGAGATCCGGCTGCGCCGCGACGGCGAGGAGCGGACGCTCCGGGCGAAGCTCGTCGCGCGCTGAGCCGGCGGCCGGTCACTCGACGGCCAGCACCCACGCCTCGCCGTCGTACATCAGGACGGCGCGGTGGCCGGCGTTGATCCGCTCGACGAGGTCCCGGGCGTGCGGGAGGTCGTCGTCCGCCACCGGGAGGTGCGCGGCGCGCGACGGGGTCGTCTCCCGGGGCGCGGCGGTCCGCTTCGGCCGCGACGGCGCCGGTCGCTCGTCGCCCGTCGCGCCCGCGTCGTCCGCCTTCGCCTTGGCGCGCGCCGCCTTCCGGGCGGCCGTCTTCCCCTGGCCGCGCGGCTTCGCCTTCACCCGGCCGAGCATCATCTGCGCCCGGCCCCACATGATCGGGAAGACCTTGTGCCCCGCCTCCTCCGCCGCCGCCGCCGCGTCGGCGTACGCGACGTCCGGGTGCGCCTTCATGTAGTCGACGAGCCAGGCGAAGGCCGGGTTCGGCGCCTTCGCGTCCTTCCCGGCGCGCGTCTTCGACGTCTTCTTCTTCTTGTCGGAGGTCATGGCGGAGTCCGGCCGTGGGTTCTTGGGGATCGATCCCCCCATCATGCGTGTCGGCGGGAGTCGAGTCGAGAGCGGAACCGTCCGCCGGCGGGGGACGGCGTTCCGAGGCTCAGCGGCGGGGGGCCTTTCCGCCGCGCGGGTACGCCCACGTCTTGGCGGGGCGGGATCGCCGCGAGTCCTTCCGCTTCGTCTCCGGGGTCTCCAGCCCCCTTCCGATCACGTCGAGCAGATCGGAGATCGTCACGATGCCGACCAGCTTCCCCTCCTCGGCCACGATCAGGCTCCCGATCGATCGCCCGCGCATCCGGTTGGCCGCCTGGCGGACCGTCGTCCGCGGCCGGACCGTGATCGGCTTCGGCGTCATCAGGTCGGAGACCTTCTTCCCCTGACGCAGCTTCGCCGCGCGCGGACCGCCGAGGTCCCGGTCGGTCAGGACGCCGACGACCTCGTCGCTCCGGGTGACGACCAGGTGGCGGACGCCCTTCTGACGCATGCGCGCCCACGCCCGCTCCGCGGTCTCGGTCGGCGCGATCGTCACGACGTCGCGGCTCATGATCTCGTCCAGACGCATCGTTGTTCACCTCGTTCTCGTCGGAGTCGAATCGGACGGCGCGCGCCGGTTCCGTCGTCGGACCCGGCGCCGCCCTCGCGGTCTCATCCCGGCGTCGCTCCCGCTCGCGTCGCGCCGTCTCCCGACGGGCGGCGTCCGGCGGGGGCGACGAAGGCGGCCTCGATCCCGCGGACGTCGGCGAGCGGGACGAAGCGGAGTCGCTCCTTCGCCGCGGCCGGGACCTCGTCGAGGTCCTTCACGTTCCCCTCGGGGAGGAGCACGGTCCGGATGCCGGCGCGGTGCGCGGCGAGGACCTTCTCCTTGACCCCGCCGACCGGGAGGACGAGGCCGCGCAGACTGATCTCGCCGGTCATCGCGACGTCGGGGCGGACGTTCCGGTGGGTGAGGAGGGACACCAGCGCCGCGTAGAGCGTGACGCCGGCGCTCGGGCCGTCCTTCGGGATCGCCCCCGCCGGGACGTGGATGTGAAGATCGGAGCGGGCGAACAGCTCCGGGTCGACGCCGAGCTCGTCGGCGTGCGACCTCACCAGCGTGAGCGCGGCCTGGGCGCTCTCCTGCATGACGTCGCCGAGCTGTCCGGTCAGGATCAGCTTCCCGCGGCCGGGGAGACGCGCGGCCTCGACGAACAGGAGCTCGCCTCCCGTCGGCGTCCAGGCGAGGCCGGTCGCGACGCCGGGGAGGCTCGTCCGCTGCGCGAGCTCGCTCTCGAATCGGCGCGGCCCGAGGATGTCGCGGACCTGCTCCGGGTCGAGGACGACGCGGTCGGTCGACCCCTCGGCGACCCGCGCCGCGACGTTCCGCGCGAGCGCGCCGATCCGCCGCTCGAGGTTCCGGCACCCCGCCTCGCGCGTGTAGTGGCGGATCACCTCGACGAGCGCCCGCTCCGTCAGCTCGATCGCCTCGGCGGTGAGGCCGTTCTCCGCGATCTGCCGCGGCTCGAGGTACCGACGCGCGATGAGGAGCTTCTCCTCCTCCGTGTACCCGGCCAGCTCGATCGTCTCACAGCGGTCCCGGAGCGGCCCGGGGATCGCGTCGCCGACGTTCGCGGTCGCGACGAAGAAGACGTCGCTCAGGTCGAACGGGAGGTTCAGGTAGTGGTCGCGGAACGTCCGGTTCTGCTCCGGGTCGAGGACCTCCAGCAGCGCGGCGGCGGGGTTGCCGTGGGCGCTGCTCGAGAGCTTGTCGATCTCGTCGAGCACGAAGACGGGGTTGTTCGTCCCGGCGCGCCGGAGCGCGTCGAGGACGTTCCCCGGCAGCGCGCCGACGTACGTCCGCCGGTGGCCGCGGATCTCCGCCTCGTCGTGCACCCCGCCGAGACTGACGCGGGCGTACGTCCGGCCGGTGGCGCGCGCGATGCTCCGGCCGAGCGAGGTCTTCCCCACCCCCGGGGGACCGACGAAGCAGAGGATCGGGCTCCTGCCGGCGGGCCGCAGCTTCCGGACGGCGAGGAACTCGAGGATCCGACGCTTCACCTTCTCGAGGCCGTGGTGATCCTCGTCGAGCACGGCGCGCGCCCACGCGAGGTCGATCTCGGCCGGCGACGACCTCCGCC
>JAUIEL010000851.1 GCA_030428825.1 bacterium | reverse complement strand
TGCCGATGAGGCTCACGGGTACGCTCTGGAAGTTGCGCGCGAAGCTCACGGCACTGATGCCGCCCACGACCAGCGTCGATGCGACCGAGTTGAAGAAGAGGAACGTCAGAGGCTCGACCGGAGCGGCCAGCGCCTTGGGGATGATGTCGCGGCCGAAATCGTGGCTCGAGTTCGGGTCTTCCGCGTCGTCCCGCAATTTGCGGTTCAGGTATTCGTAGGACACGATGTAGATGCCCATGCTGGCGAGCGCCATGTCGGGCTCGCCGGGAATGGTCTTGGGCGCCTCAGGCTTCTCCTCGAAGCCCTTGATGAGGCCGTGCTCGTCGGTCTCCATCCACAGGCCGTCGCCGTCGATTGCCACACCCGCGCGCGCCGTCGCCTCGGCCGCGTCGACGCGCGCGAGCCGCAACCCCTCGCGCAGCAACGCCGGCAGCGTCGATTGCAGCGGCTCGGCGATCGCGTCGAAGCGGCGGCGCTCCCAGGTTCCGTCGTCCGCGCGGCGCCACGACGCGGGGCGCTCGGCCCCGCGCGTCTTCCGCCACGCCCAGCCGGCGTCGCTCCAGAGCGCTCGGGTCCGGTACCCGCCCGCGTCGACGAACGCGGCGAACTCCGCCTGTGTCACCGGGGCCCGCGCGATCGAGAACGGGGCGAGCTCGACCGGCCGCGCCCACTTCTCGTTGTCGAAGACGAACCCCCGCTCCTTCGAGCCGCCGAGCGGGAACGGCCCGCCGGGGACGTCGACTTCTCCTTCGCACGGCCCGCCGCCGTCCTCGGCCGGCGTCCCCGTCGCCGCGTCGACCCGGCGCGCGTCGACGGCGGGCCAGCCGAGCGTCTGCCGACCCATCCGGAACGCCTCGCCGTGCATGTCCTCGTGGAAGACCGCGTACGCGTGCCGGTGCAGCGCGACCGGGTCGTCGCCGGAGCGTTCGAGGTCCGCGAGCGCGGCGTCCCGCGTCGCCTCGAGGTACCAGAGCGTCTGGCCGCGGTCGGGGAGCTCGAGCTCCCAGCGGACCTCGTGCGGCACGGCGATCGAGTCGTACAGCCCGTCCGCCCGGTCGAGGAGCGACGCGCCGCCGTCCCGCCGCGTCGCGCGCCGCTCCTGGAACCACGCGACGTGCCCGACCTCCCACAGGAGCGGGTTGATCGTCGCCCCGCGCGGTTCCACCAGCGCCTCGTCCGCGAGGTCGGCGATCGCGCGGACCGTCCCGTGGCGCGCCTCGCGAACCGCGTCGCGCAGGTCGTCGGAGGTGAGTCGTCGTCCGTCGAGCATTCCGGAATCGTACCGGCGATCCGTACCATGCGGAGCATGCTGCGCCTCCCTCGCCTCGCCCCGCCCCTCCTCGTCGCGGCCGCGGCCCTCGTCGGCTGCGCGGACGACGACGGTTCGAACGACGGGGGCGTCGCGATCGACGGTCCGGTGACCGAGGACGGGCTGTTCGACGCGCTCGACCTCGACCGGCCCGAGCTGGCGGCGGTCCGGACGGCCCTCGCGGCGGACGATCGCGCGGCGGCGCGGGCGGCGCTGGCGGAGCACCTCCGGACCCGGTCGTCGCCGTGGGTCCTCGACGCGATCGACGCCGCGGACCCGGACGACCCCGACGCGGAGGAGGCGGCGCCGCCCGAGGCGGTCCTCGCGGAGGCGGACCGCGTGGCGGCCGGCGTGATCACCCAGGTCGGGCTGACGCACGCGTTCCCGGGCGGCGACGTCGACTGGAACTACAACCCGACCCGCGAGCGGGACGACCTCCCGTTCAACCGGCAGTGGGGGAACCACCTGAACCGGACCCGGTTCTGGCGGCCGCTCGCCGAGGCGTACCTCGCGACCGGGGACGAGCGGTACGCGGCGGCGTGGGCGGCGCAGCTCCGCGACTTCGTCCAGGACAACCCGTTCGACGCGGACGCCGACGAGACGCTCCGCCCGGCGTGGAAGACCCTGATCACCGCGAGCCGGATGAAGAACACCTGGCCCGACCTGCTGGAGGTGTTCCGGGCCTCGCCGTCGGTGACCGACGACGACCTCGTCCTGTTCCTCCGCTCCTGCCTCGAGCACGGACGTCACCTCCGGGCGCACCACGACCACGGCCTCGACAACCACCTCGCGGTCGAGATGCGCGGCCTCCTGACCGTCGGCTGCCTCTTCCCCGAGTTCCGCGAGGCGGCGGACTGGCGGCGGCACGCGCTCCGGACCGCGGCGGAGGCGGTCGGCGGGATGTTCTACTCCGACGGGATGTCGAAGGAGCTGTCGCCGGGGTACCACAAGCTCTCGCTCGAGGAGTTCTGGCGGATGCGGACGCTCGCCCGGACGTGCGGGTTCGGGGACGAGGTCGAGGAGGGGTTCCTCGCCGCGCTCGCGCCGGCGGTGCGCGCGGTCGTGCTCCTCTCGACGCCCGAGCGGACGCTCCCGCCGCTGAACGACTCGGGGA
>JAUIEL010000090.1 GCA_030428825.1 bacterium | reverse complement strand
CGACGTTGTTCGAGACGGTCGCGCCCGTGAGCGTGACCTGCGTCGACGTCCCGGTCACGTGCAGCCCGCCGCCGTTGCCGGGGTTCGCCGACGCCGTGTTCTCGTGGATCGTCGTCTTCACGATCTCGAGCGTGCCGTCGACGATCTCGACGCCGCCGCCGGCCCGCGCCGCCTCGTTCCGCGTGATCTCCCCCTTCGTGACGGTCACCGTCCCGCCGATGCTGAACAGGCCGCCGCCCGATCCGGACGTGCCGGGCGCGAGGTTCCACAGCAGGTCCGAGCTCTTCACGTCCAGGACGCCGCCGTCGTTGAACAGGCCGCCGCCGCCGTCGTCCGCCGCGTCGCCGTTCGCGACGTTGTTGGCGAACGTCGAACCGACCACCTTCATCGTCCCGATCGAGTTCCACGCGCCGCCCCCCTCCCGGGCGGCGGTGTTCGAGTCGAACTCGCACTTCGAGATCACGGCGTCCCCGTCGCCCGTGACGTGGAGGCCGCCGCCGTTCCCCGGCGTCGGGCCGGCGGAGTTCTGGACCACCAGCGTCCGCTCGAGGGTCGTCTCGCCGCCGTCCGCCTCGACCGCTCCGCCGGCGCGGAGGGCCTGGCCGCCCGCGAGGGTGCAGTCGACGACCTCGAGGTCGCCCGAGTTGAAGATATTGCCGCCCGATCCGGCGACGCCGAGCGCCTCGCCCCCCTCCACCGTGGAGTGGGTCAGACGCAGCGTCCCCCGGTTGCGGACGTTCCCGCCGTTCTCCCCGTCCGGGGCCTGGCCGTCCCGGATCGTCACGTCGTCGAGCCGCAGATCGCCCGACTCGGAGACGTCGAGGACGCGGTCGCCCGGCGCGGCGACGAGGGTGCAGCCGTTCCCGAGGATCTTGATCTTCGAGTCGACGTCGAGGTCGCCGGTCGCGCCGCCGTCCTCGCTCGCGCCGGGGAGCGTCAGGAGGAAGGTGTATCCCGCGGGGAGCACGATCTTGTCCCCGCCCGGGGACGCGTTCGCCTCCATGATCGCGGCGCGCAGCGAGCAGGCGCCGTTCGCGTCCGCGCCGACCCCGTCGCCGGGGTTCGCGTCGACCGTGTCGTCCAGCGTGTTCACGGCGAACTTCCCGCCGTGGGCGACGCCCGGCGCGGCGGCGAGGAGGAGGACGGAGAGCGGGAGGAGTCGCGACGGACGGATCATGGAGGGCTCCATCGAGGGGGAGGGGGCTTCGATGGAGGGACTACGCGCGGGGGTCGCCGCGCGGATCGCGGAATCGCGGGGAGCGCGCGCGCCCCCGCCGGGCCCGTCACCAGGGGCCGTTCCTCGAGACCTTCACGAACGTTCCGTCGTCGAGGCGGTACAGCCCGAGGTACCCCCCGACCCAGAGCCGTCCCTCCCGGTCCTCGAAGACGCACTGGACACCGCGGCTGTCGAGCCCCCGGCCCTCGAAGAAGTTCTCGTACGACTCCCCGTCGTACCGGTACACGCCGAACCCCTCGGTCGGGAACCAGACGCCGCCGGCCCGGTCCTCGTAGAGGCTCCACGCCTCCGTGCCGAGCACGCCGTCCTCCTCCGTCACGCGCGTGAACGACGCGCCGTCGAAGCGGCAGACCCCGCCGTGGTGCGTCGCGAACCAGAGCTCCCCGCCCCGGGTCTCCAGCATGCCGTTCACCGAGTCGTCGGCGAGGCCGTCCGCCGCGGTCAGGCGGGTCACGGACTCGCCGTCCCACCGGAGGACGCCCCCCGCGCCGACGGCGAACCACAGGTCGCCCGCCCGGTCCTCCAGGATCGCCCGCACCAACGTCCGGTTCGTCACGCCGCGCAGCGGGTCGAGCCGCGGCGCCGGCGGGAGCGGAAACGGCGTGAAGCGCCCGGTCTTCGGGTCGAACCGGCAGGCGCCGTCGTACGTCCCGACCCAGAGCGTCCCGTCGCGCGTGACGAGGAGGCTCCAGACGTCGTCGTGGCCCAGGCCGTCCGCGACCGTGTGGCAGACGAACGAACGGCCGTCGTATCGGGTCACGCCGCCGGACGTCGCGAACCAGACGTCGCCGGCGCGGTCCTCGACGATCCCCCGCACCGCGGTCCCGCCCAATCCCTCGGCCGTCGAGTGGTACGTCAGCGACGCGCCGTCGAACCGGGCGACGCCGTCGCCGTTCGTGCCGAACCAGAGGTCGCCCCGCGAGTCCTGGAAGATCCGCCGGACGAACGCGCTCACGGCGTCGGGCGCCGGGAAGACGCGCCGCCCGGGATCGGAGAGGACGGGCGGCGCGGACTCCCCGGGGTCGGCCGGGGCCGCGACGCCCGCCGCCGGCGGGTCGCTCGACTCGGCGCTCCGCTCCTCCTCGTCCGCGCACGCGAGGACGCCGGCGCACGCGAGCAGCACGATCCCCTTCCTCATCACGCTCCTCTCCGGATCGGCCCCGCCGCCCGTCCGAGCGGGGGCTCAGAGGGCGCGGAACCAGTCGACGATCGCCCCCACGATGTTCGCGAGGGCGGCGACGGCGACCACCGCCACCGCCAGCTTGAACCAGAACACGAACGGGTGCGGACAGACGTGGTCGTCCCGCTCCCGCGCGTCGGCGAGCTGGGCCTCGAGCTCCCGGATCCGCGCGCGCAGGTGCTCGGGATCGTCCGGGCTCTCGGCCGCGTCCTCGTCGCGATCCATGACGGTGCAGCGTACGCGCCGTCGGGCCCGGAACGCCACCCTCTCTCGATCGGTGCCGGCCTCCCCATCGGCCGAGGGTCTCGAGCGCGGCGGCGCCGCGCCGGCCCGGCCGGCGCGGTACACTCGACCCATGCCGCCGAGCGAGACGCACGCCGACCCCACCGACGCGACGGCCGACCCGCGCGCCCGCAACGACGACGGCCGCACGCTCCGTCAGGTCGTCGGCGCGCTCTTCCTCACGCCGGTGCACGGCGACCCGCGCGCGTTGAGACTCGCCCTGAGGATCGTCCTCGGCCCCGTCCTCGTGCTCGCCGCGGTCCTCGGCCTCGGGGCCGCGGTCTTCTGCCTCGTCGCGGCGCTCGCGCTCCTCATTTGACGATCCCGCGCACGAGAGGAGACCTGATCGATCGCGTGCGGACCACGTACGAGAAGCTCCGCGCCACGCTCGACGAGGCCGGGCCGCGCGCGGGGTCCCGACCTTGCGTCGACGACTGGAGCGTCAAGGAGCTGCTCGCGGTCCGCGCGTGGTGGACCGAGCGGGTGATCGACTGGGTCGAGGCGGGCCGGCGCGGCGAGGTGCCGGAGACGCCCGCGCCCGGCGTCGGCTGGAGCGAGACCCCCCGCCTGAACGCCGACGTCGCGCGGACCGCGCGGCGGGAGTCGTACCGGTCGGTGCGGAACCGCCTCGACCGCGGCGTCGAGCGCGTCCTCCGGACGATCGACAGGCTCGACGACCGGGAGCTCCTCGAGCCGGGCGCGTTCGCGTGGGCCGGCCGATACCCCGTCGCGCGCTGGATCTCGATGAACACGGCCCGGCAGTACGAGACCGCCCGCACCTTCGTCCGGCGCGCCGGCCGGACGAGCGACGCCTGATCGCCGGTCCGGACGAGCTACGATGATCGGCATGCCGACCCTGCGCGCTCAGGCGACGCCTCGTTCCACCGTCCCCCGGCCCCTCGCGCCGACCGAGGACCGCGGCCTCCCCTGGCGTCCGCTCCTCCCCGTCGTCGGCGCGGTCGCGTCCCTCGTCGGGCTCGTGCTCCTGAGTCCGTTCGCGGCGCCGCTCCTCGCCTTCGCGTTCCTCTCGACCGCCGACGGCCCGGCGGCGACGCGGACGCACGTCGGGATGACCGCTCGCTGCCCTCCCTCCCTCGTCCTCGCGTGCGCGGCGGAGGCGTTCGCGTCGCGCGGTCTCGCGTTCGACCGTCTCCGCGACGGCCGAGAGGTCCGCGTGGTCGTCTCCCCCGGGTCGACGGTCCGCGTCGCGATCCGCCGCGTGGGATCGCGGACGCACGTCGAGGTCTCGCGGGGCGGGGTCGGGCTCGTTCCGAGCGGCCTCGTCGCGGCGGCGATCGCGCGGGCTCTGCGAGCGCGCGGCGTCTCCGTGGCGTCCGCCGCGCCGGCGTGGGTCGAGGAGCGGCTCGACCGGGACCTCCCCCCGATCGACGACGGCCGCTGACCGGTCGCAGGCTCCGCTCCCCGTCAGTCCGCCGCCGATCGCGCCTCGGCGAGGAGGACCGCCTCGAGACCGCTCGGCCGACGGTCCCGCGCGTCGATCGCGTCGATCGCGTCGCGGAGCGCGTCCTCGGCCGCGGCCCGGTCCCCGAGACGCGCGTGCGCGAGGGCCAGGACGACGCGGCGCAGGACGTCCTTCCCTCCCGGTCGCTCGAACGACGCGAGGCGCTCTCGGGCCGCGCGCGGATCTCCCGCCCGGACGAGGACGAGCCCCTCGACGACCCGCGTCTCCTCGTCGGCCGCGTCGGCGGCCAGGGCCCGCTCGACCCGGCGCGTCGCCTCCGCGAGCCGGTCCGGCGTCGGCGCGGGGTCGAAACAGAGGGCGAGCGCGAGCGGACGATCGACGTCCTCGTCTTCTCCCGCCGCCGCCGCCGCCGCCGAGCGGAGTGCGGCGATCGCCTCCTCCGGCCGCCCCTGCGCGAGCCGGACCAACCCGAGCTCGTGCCACGCCGCGCGATCGGGCGCCTCGGCGATCGCGACGCGCGCCTGCGCCGCCGCCTCTTCGAGCTCTCCCGCCAGACGCAGCGCGCTCGCCAGGACCAGCCGGTGCTTCGGCACGTCGGACGCGACCCGGAGCAGCGACCGCGCCGCCGCCACCGCTTCGGGCCAGCGCTCGGCCCGGACGTGACCGTTCACGAGCAGTCCGTGTCCGTCGGCCTCCTCCGGCGCGATCCGGATCGCCTCCCGCGCGTGCTCCACCGCGGCGTCCTCGTCCCCCGTCTCGAGGAGGAGCCAGGCGAGGTTGACGCGAGGGTCGAACGCGTCCGGCGCCCGCTCGACCGCCCGCCGCGCCGGCGCGAGCGCCGCGTCGAGACGTCCCTGCCGGAGCCTCACGCTCATGAGGCCCGAGTGCGCGCGCGCGTCTTCCGGCCAGAGCGAGCACAGCCGCTCCATGCACTCCTCGGCCCGCTCGGGCTCCCCCCGCCGGAAGTGCGCGAGGCCGAGGTGGAACTGCGTGTCGAACCGATCCCCCCCGATCCGGAGCGTCTCCTCCAGCCACGAGATCGCCTCGTCGAGGTCTCCCCTCTCGAACAGGTGGAAGCCGAGGTTCGCCGCCGCCATCACGTCGGAGGGGTCGAGCTCGATCGCCCGCCGGTACCCCACGATCGCCTCGTCGGTCCGCCCCCGCGCCGCGTCGAGCTGGGCGAGATGGAAGTGCCAGTGACCGTCGTCGGGTTCGCGCTCGAGGAGCAGCTCGATCTCCCTCGCCGCCTCGTCGCGGCGCCCCGACTCGTCGAGCGCCCTCGCCAGCCGGTGCCGCGCCTCCACGCTGTGCGGCCGGAGCGCGACCGCGATCTCGTACTGGCGCCTCGCCTCGTCCCACGGCGGGTCGGACAGGCGCTGGAGCCCCTCGCCGAGCCGGAACTCGAGCCGGAAGTCGTCGCGGCGATGCATCCTCGCCCGCCGGAGGAGCTCCACCTCCGCGTCGCGGTCGACCTCGAGCGCCAGGAGGTGGCCGAGCAGGAGGATCGACGGGACCGGGAGCGCCGACAGGTCGGCCGACGCCGCGAGCGCGCGGAGCTCGTCGTCGGCCTCCCCCTCCAGCAGGTGGGCCCGCAGACGCGCCCGCCACGGGTCGCGGTCCGCGAGCCCGGCGACGCGGAGGAGGCGCGGCCACGTCGCCCCGGTCGGCTCGACCGTCCGCGAGGCCAGCGCCCACTGATCGAGCGCGGCCGCGATCGCGTCCGCCACCGTCCGCTCGCGCACGCGCGCCGCCGCCGTCCGCTCGTCGCCGGCGAGGACGTCGATCCCGGCCGCCCGGAACGCCGCCTCGTACTCCGACACCCGCCGCGCCGCGTCCCGCGCGTCGAACCCGACCTCTCCGAGATCGTCGTCCGGCGAGATCGGGATCGCCTCCAGCCGCTCCTCGAACGCCCGGTCCTCCTCCCGGCGCGCCCGGTCGCGCCGGGCCCCCGCCTCCTCGGCCCGAAGGGACGCCAGCAGGTCGCGCACCTCCCGCTCCCGGGCCGGGTCGAGCGGGACGTCGGCGAGGTGCGACTCGGCGCGGCGGGCCGCGGCGACCGCGCCGACCCAGCCCGAGAGGTCGTCGGGATCGGCCGCCCGCGCCCGCTCGCGCCGCAGCCGCGCCTCCCCCACCGCCGACGCGATCGACGCCTCGGACCGCCGCCGCCGCTCCGCCTCCTCCCGCTCGATCCCCGCGCGGACGAACGCTCCGATCGTCACCGCCGCGAGGACCGCGAACGCGAGCGCCAACGTCAGACGCCGCGCTCGCCGCTCCTCGCGCGCCCGGACCTGCGCCTCGGCGCCCTCGATCCGGGCCTGCTGCGCGCGCTCCTCGACCGACGCCAGGTACCGCGTGACCGCGCGCGCCACCTCGCCCGCGTCGGCCGGCCGCGCCGACCGGTCCTCCCGGACGCACTCGAGGGCGAGTGCGACGATCTCCGGGTCGGCGCCGCACGCGTCGAGCCGCGCCGCGGCGACCTCGAGCTCGGCGCGCTCGGCCTGCACGAGCGTCCGCGACCGCTCTCCCCCGTACGGAGGCCGGCCGGTCAGGATCTCGCAGAGCATCGCGCCCAACGCGAAGACGTCGGTCCTCCGATCGATCTCCGCGACCTCGCCGCGCGCCTGCTCCGGCGCCATGTACGCGGGGGTGCCGGCGATCTGGCGTCCCGGCTCCTCGACGTCGCGATCGAGGCGCCGCGCGAGGCCCCAGTCGACGACGAGCACCTCGCCGAACTCCCCGACCATCACGTTCCCCGGCTTCAGGTCGCGATGCACGATCGACCGGGAGTGCGCGTACGCGACCGCCTCGGCGACCCGCTCGAAGATCGAGAGGAACCGTCGCCGATCCCCCGCCGGATCCGCTCCGCGCTCGGCGAGGAGCGCGGCCAGCGTCCGGCCCTGGATGCGCCGCATCGTGAAGTACGGTCGCCCCGCCTCGTCCTCCCCGAACTCGTGGACCGGGACGATCCCCGGGTGCTGCAGCGAGCCGCCGATCCTCGCCTCCTCCTCGAAACGCCGGCGGCGCTCGGGGTCCGCGCCGTCCCCCTCGTGGAGGAGCTTCACCGCGACGGTCCGGTCGAGCTGCCCGTCGCGCCCCTCCAGCACGACCCCCATCCCGCCCCGGCCGAGCGAGCCGTCGATCCGATACCGCCGGACGCGGTCGGGGAGCGGCGCGAGGGCGCCCCCCGGCGCGCCGGTCCGCGCGGAGTTCTCGAGCGAGTGACGCGGGCGCTCGTCGAACGCGAGCATCCGCTCGACCACGCGGCGGACCTCCGGGGCGTCCGTACACTCGCGGTCGAGGAGCGCCGCGCGCGCGACGTCCTCGAGGTCGCAGACGCGGGCGAACAGTTCGGAGGCCCGCCGGTACCGCTCGCGGTCGGCTTCGCTCACGCGTCCGCCGCCAGGTGGCCGTTCAACCACGCGC
Source organism: bacterium (assembly GCA_030428825.1). Classification (GTDB taxonomy): domain Bacteria; phylum Planctomycetota; class B15-G4; order B15-G4; family JADJEK01; genus JAUIEL01. Next base: position 6,627 of record JAUIEL010000090.1, on the reverse strand, counting down.
GGGCGATGCGCCAGTCCATGGCCACGGTCGACGCGGAGACGCCGAGGACCTTCGCGACCTCCGGGACCGAGAGGCCGGCGAAGAAGCGGAGCTCGACGATCCGCGCGTGTCGCGGGTTCAGGCTCGCGAGCCGTCGGAGCGCGTCGTCGAGTTCGACGACGTCGACGCCGTCCGACGCGGCGACGCCTTCCTCGTCGAGCGTCACCCGCCGCCGCGGGTCGCCGCGCCGCGCCGCCGCCTTGCGACGGGCATGATCGACGAGGACCCGCCGCATCGCTCCCGCGGCCGCGCCGAAGAAGTGCGTCGGGTCGCGCCAGTCGATGCTCGTGAGGCCGGCGACGCGCAGGTACGCCTCGTGCACCAACGCCGTCGGCTGCAGCGTGTGTCCTCGCGGCTCGCGGTCGAGGTACGTCTCGGCGAGTCTCCGCAGCTCCTGGTACAGGACGGGGAGGAGTTCGTCGGCGGTCGCGGCGCGCGCGCGCAAGTCGGACTCGGCCATCGTCTCGATCTCGCGGGGGGGCGGTGGACCGGGCAAGGCGCCGGCCAGTATGCAGGTCCCCGAGTCGATTGCCAAGCGGACCGGAGCGGGGCGATCGCCGCCGGCGGACGCCCTCGAGAGACTTCGCGAAATCTCTGCAGGGAGCGGCCGTTCTCCGCGCCTCTTCCCCCGGCGGTGCGTCCTCGAGACGACGGGACGCGGCGCCGGACTCAATGCCCCGACGCGGAGACGACGAACGGGGCGGCGGCCGTCGTGGGCATCCTCGCCGGCTCGCGCTCGGCCGGCGCGGGGTCGATCGGTCGGACGGTCATGCGCTCCTCCGTTCGGGCCACGGCGGCCCGCCGAGGGGAGAGGCGTGAAAACCGCGCCTCCTCTGCAGGATGGATCGAGAAGGTCCGCCGCCGGGGATCGCGAGAAAATGCCGCCCGAAATCCCCGGGCGCCCCGGCGACGCCGTTCCTCCTTCCCGCGCGCGGCGCCGACGCCCCGCGCGTCACGAGGTCCGGACGCCCGCCGGAGACGAACCACGGAGAGACCGATGCGAACCCGTATCCCCGCCCCCCTGCTCCTCGGACTCGCGCTCGTCGCCCCCGGCGCCGCCGGCGAGGTCGTGTACGACAACACCGCGAACCCCACCGGGTCGAACGGCATCCTCGGCGGCAACGAGTGGGCCGACGACCTCCACCTCACGAAGGGCGGAGAGGTCGACCGCATCACGTTCGGCTTCCTCTCGAACGGCTCGTCGCAGGCGACGATCCGGCTCTACGCGAACGACGCCACCGACTCGACGCTGCCGGTCTCCGGCGCGGCGCTCCACACCGAGGTCGTGTCGATCCCCGGCGGCGGCGCGTCCGGCCTGAAGGTCGTCGACCTCGCCGCGCCGGTGACCGTCCCGGCCCACCTGTGGGTCTCGATCCAGTTCGACACCAACTCGGGCGGGACGCCGCTCGCGAACCCGCCGACGGTCGGGTCGAGCCACTCCGACCGGTCGGTGCACGTCGCGTCCGGCTTCGTGTTCGACTGGGGCGCGAACTTCCGCTTCGCCGTCCGCGTGAAGGACCCGGCCCCGCCCTGGACCGACCTCGGTCACGCGCTCGCCGGGACGGCGGGGTCGCCGAGTCTGGTCGCCACCGGTTCGCTCGTCGCCGGCACGAACGTGACGTTCGCGCTCTCGCAGGCCCGCCCGAACGCGACGGCCCACCTGATCCTCGGCGCCAGCCAGGCGAACCTCCTCTTCTTCGGCGGCATCCTCGTGCCGACGCCGACCGCGATCTTCGCGGTCCCGGTCGACGGCGCCGGCGCGCTGACGCTCGGCGCGACCACACCGCCCGCGCTGCCGAGCGGCGTCCCGTTCGTGGCGCAGATCTGGATCGAGGACCCCCTCGGACCGGCCGGCTTCGCCGCCTCCAACGGCGTGAGCGCGACGACGCCGTAGGGAATCCGAACGCGAGCGGGAACGCCCTCGCGTTCGCCACGGCGGGCCCCGGAGGAGGGACGAACCCTCCGACCCGCCCGCGTCCTCGCGCGATGCGTCGGAAGCGCTCGCCGCTCGGCGACGAGTCGCGCCGCGGAAGACGATCCATGGCATGACGCCGACCCGTCACGCCGACGAGAATCCTCCGCGCCAGCGCCCTCTCCCCAGCTCTCCCCTGCTCCCCCCTCCGGCCGCTCGAGCGGCGGCGCTCACTCGGCCGTGGCGCTCGAGGTGTCGGAGGCGTCGGAGGGGGCGACGGGATACGAGCGTGGACGGGAGAGGAGCGGCCCCTGGCCGAAATGAACGCCGCACGCCCGGACCTGCTCCAGGTCGCTCGGGTTCGTGATCCCGCACGCCACCACCGTCGTCTCGAGCGCCTGACCCAACCGGACCATCTGGCTGACGAACCGGCGCCGTCCGACGTGTTCGGCGCAGCCGCGGACGGACGAGGCGTCGAGCAGGATCACCTCCGGCTCGAGGAGGATGATCGACTCGAGCGCGCCGCGCGACGCGGTCACGTTCGACATCGCGATGCTCACGCCGAACTCGCGCAGCGCGCGGACGCGCGTCTGGAGCGCGCTCATGTCCTTCACGACCTCCCGATCGCTCAGCTCCAGCCGCACGCGAAGCTCGGGCGGGAGCGCCAGGCGCCCCATCAGCTCCTCCTCCCCCGCCTCGAGGAGGGTGTGGGCGAAGATGCCGACGTGCAGCCACCGATCCGGGGAGAGCACGACCGGCGCGCGGAGGCTCGCCTCGAGGCAGAGGAGGTCGACGTCGGCGAGGCAGCCGTCCTCCTCGCACTGGCGGAGGACGTCGGGACTGAGCCAGGAGTCGACGTTCACGCTCAGCACCCGGAGCCGCGAGCCGACCTCGCGGCGACGGCCGAGCTCGTAGATCGACTCGACGGTGACCGGGATCGTCCGCCCCTCGAGGAGCTCCCGGCGCACGTCGCGCCGCGGGGCCGCTCCGTCGCCGCCGCTCGGCGCCGGCTCGCCCTCGCGGGCGCTCGTCACGCGGTTCCGGCCCGACCGCTTCGAGGTCATCAGCGCGTCGTGGCAGCGCGCGAGGAGGTCGGCGATCGTGGCCGACTCGTCCCGTACCTCCACCACCGCGAGGCTGACCGTCGCCCAGACGCGGACGCTCCCGTGTTCGACCGGATCGCTCGCCACCTGGCGCCGGATCCGCTCGGCCGCGACGCGCGCCTCGGCCTCTCCGGTCTCCGGGAGGAGGAGGAGGAACTCGTCCCCCCCGACGCGGCCGAGGCGGTCGGACGGCCGCAGCCCGCGACGCATCCGCTCGGCGACCTCCCGCAGGATCGCGTCGCCGACGTCGTGGCCGTACGTGTCGTTCACCTCCTTGAAGCGGTCGGAGTCGACGAGGACGGCGGCCAGGGGGAGGCCGGTCCGCCGCGCCCGCGCCACCTCCTCGATCACCGCCCGCTCGATCCCGCGCCGGTTCAGGACGTTCGTCAGCACGTCGACGCTCGCGAGCCGCTCCAGGCGCCCGTTCGCCTCCTCCAGCTCGCGGTTCAGGCGCTCGAGCTCCTCCTTCTGACGGATCTCCTCGGTGACGTCGCGCAGGATGGCGACGACGGCCGCCTCTCCCTCCCAGGTCGTCCGGACCGCGCGGAGGTCCGCCCGTCGCGAACCGACCAGGTCGATCGACGTCGAACGCCCCTCGGCGATCGGGATGCCGAGCGTCCCGCCGACCAGGCCGGACGCGTCCTTCCCGAACATCGCGGCCGCGGCCCCGTTCGTGTAGCGGATGACCCCGCCCGCGTCGAGCACGAGCACGCCGTCCGAGCAGTCGGCGAGGATCTCCCGCAGGCTCTCCTCCGCCTTGGTGCGGCGGCCGACGAGGTGGTGCCGCTCGATCGCGCCGCGGACCGCCCAGCCGAGGACCGGCGACCCGAACTCCTCGATCGGGACGGTCGCGAGCTCGGAGGTCGGTTCGGCGCGCGGGGCCCGGCAGACCTCGCGCGGCGCGCAGACGACGACCGGCCGCTCGATCCCGGTCGCCCCCAGCGCGGAGAGTCCGGCGTCGCGCCCCTTCACGTCGGTCGCGTGCACGACGAAGACGTCGGTCCCCGGGAGCCCGGGTTCGACGGCGAGATCCTCCGCGGCGCAGGAGCTCGCCCGGAACCCCGGCCCGAGCCGGGGGAGGAGCATCGCCTCCACGACGCGTCGATCGGTCCCCGTCGTGACGAGGAGGACCGTCGCGGTGGCGTCTCGATCCGATCCCGTCACCGTCCCCTCCCCGTCCCCGCGCTCATGATCCACCTTCGGCTCCCGCGGCCAGCCGATCCCGGACCGCCCGGGCCAGCCGCTCGGCGGTGAACGGCTTGCGGAGGAACCCCGCCTTGCCGCCGATCACGCCGAGCCGCGCGAGCACGTCGTCTCCGTACCCGGAGATGAAGATCGTCCTCACGTCGGGGTGCTCCGCGGCGATCTCCCGGGCGAGGTCCGGGCCGCTCTTCCGCGGCATGACGACGTCGCTCAACAGCAGGTCGATCCGCTCGGCGTGCTCGCGCGCGCGCTCGAGCGCCTCCTGACCGTCCGCCGACTCGAGCACCCGGTAGCCGCACGACTCGAGCACGAGGCGCGCCATCGCCCGGACCTCGGGCTCGTCCTCGGCCAGGAGCACGGTCTCGGTGCCGTGCGGCAGCCGGTACGGCTCGGACCGGGGGTGCGATTCGGCGGTCCGCTCGATCGCGGGCAGGTAGACGTCGAAGGTCGTCCCCCGGGCGAGTTCGCTGGCGACGACGACGTGTCCCCGGTGCTGGTCGACGATGCCGTGCACGACCGCGAGGCCGAGCCCCGTCCCCTTCCCCTCGCCCTTGGTGGTGAAGAACGGCTCGAACACGCGGCCGCGCACCTCCTCGGACATCCCCTCGCCCGTGTCCGCGACCGAGAGGACCACGTAGGCGCCGGGCTCGACGCCGGGGCGGACCTCGGCGTCCTCCCCCGCCTCGACCCGGGCGCTCCGGGTCTCGATCGAGAGGCGCCCGCCCGAGGCCATCGCGTCGCGCGCGTTCACGACCAGGTTCAGGACGACCTGCTCGAGCTGGGCGGGGTCGACGAGGACCGCCGGCAACGACGGCTCCATCGCCAGGCGGAGATCGATCCCCGCGCCGACCAGCCGGCGGAGCATCCGCTCGAGCTCCGACACGATCACGTTCAGGTCGGTCGGGACCGGCTCCATCGTGGAACGCCGGCCGAACGCGAGGAGTCGCCTCGAGAGGCCCGCCGCGCTCTCGGCCGCCTGCTGGATCCCGACCACCGCCTCGGCGTCGGACGCGCTCAATCCGTCCGAGAAGGCGAGCGACTCGCAGTAGCCGAGCACGACGGCCATGAGGTTGTTGAAGTCGTGCGCCACGCCGCCGGCCAACGTCCCGACCGCCTCGATCCGCTGCTGCTGACGGAGGAGGTCCGCCAGCCGCCGCTGTTCGGTGACGTCGCGCAGGGTCGCCAGGAACGCCGGGGCGTCCTGCCATTCGACCCCGGTGACGCGCATCTCGCAGATCCGGCGCTCGGCGCCGCGGAGGATCTCGACCTCCGCCGCCCGCCCCTCGGCGACCGAGAAGCCGAGCGACTCGCCGACGAGCTCCTCGCGCCGGCGGCCGAACAGCTCGAGCGCCGCGGCGTTCACGAACTGCACCGCCCCCTTCGCGTCGACCACGATCACCCCGTCGGGGTTCTGGGAGACGAGGCGCTCCATCTGCCGCGCCCGACCGCGGGCCCGAAAGCGGTCGAGCGCGTGCTGCATCGTCCGCTCGACGAGGTGGCGCGAGGACTCGTTCTTGTGGACGAAGTCCATCGCGCCGAGCCGGCGGGAGAGGTTGCGGAGCTCGGCCGACTCCATCCCCGACAGCACGACGATCGCGATCTCGTCGCTGCGGGAGCGGATCGCGCGGAGCGTGGAGACGCCCTTCGAGTCGGGGAGGTTCAGGTCGAGGAACATGACGTCGACGTGCCAGCACGACATCGTCTCGAGCGCGTCGCGGAGGGTCCTCGCGTGCTCGACCGACATGTCGTACTCCGAGAAGCCGAGCAGCCAGTCGAGGGTCAGGTCGGCGTCGGCCTGATTGTCCTCGACGACCAGCACCCGCAGCAGCGGCCTCTCGAGCGTCACCATCGGTTCACTCCGGCGCCGAGATCACTCGGCGCCGCGCTCCTCCTCGTCTCCCCCGAACATCTCCTCGAGCCGCGACTTCTCGTCGGCGATCGAGTAGTAGCTCGGCACCCCGCTCAGGATCCCGTGGACCCCCTTGAACGAGTCCTTCACGTGCATCCCGTTCCCGTCGATCGTGTACTCGCGGATCCCCTTCTCGTGCCACGTCCCGCGCATCTTCAGGACGGTCAGGCCGCGGCGCATCTCGCCGTGCAGCTCGACGTAGCGGAGGAGGATGATCGTGTCGGTGATCGTCGAGATGTGGGTCTCGGTGATCGACTCCCCGCCGATCAGCATCGAGGTCGTGTTCGTGAAGAGGCCGGTGATCTCCATGTGCTTGATGGCGCTGGTCAGGGCGATCACGAACTCGCGGAACGACTTCGCGCTCGAGACGCGCTCGAACGCCGACATGCTGTCGACGGCGACCCGGTGCGGCGCGAAGTCGCGGATGTCCCGCTTCATGTGCAGCAGGTGATCCTCGAGCG
>JAUIEL010000089.1 GCA_030428825.1 bacterium | reverse complement strand
GGAGGAGGACGCGCTCTCCGTCCGGGTCGCCTCGCCGGAGGAGTTCGATCGGGCGCCCCTCGACCGAGCGCCCGATCTCGAGACCGTCGTTCGAGGCGGGCGAGGCGTTCGAGGCGGGCGAGGCGGTCGTCGCGATCGCCTCGGGAGGGACGGACGGGTCGGGGACGGCGGGCGGGTCGACCGGCGGCGCCGGGGCGTCGGCCGTCGCCGCCGGCGCGGGGACCGGGTTCGGGGCCTCGGGGCTCCGGCAGCCGGCGAGGGCGAGGAGCGCGACCATCGCCGCGGGCGCGCCGTTCATCGCGTCAACCGTCGATCCGGACCCGGCCGTCGACGATCGCGGCGCGCCCCTCGACCACCAGGCGGATCGCCTCGGGGAGCGCCTCCTTCTCCGCCTCGAAGACGCGCGCCGCGACGTCGTCCGGCGTGTCCTCGTACGCGACGGGGACCGTCCGCTGGAGGAGGATCGGACCGTGGTCGTACTCGTCGTCGACGAAGTGCACCGTGCAGCCGGTCACCTTGACGCCGGCCCGGACGACCGCCTCGTGCACGTGATGTCCGTAGTAGCCGCGGCCGCCGAACGAGGGGAGGAGGGCGGGGTGGATGTTCAGCACCCGGCCCCGCCAGCCGTCCCGCATCGGGAGGCGGACGAGGTAGCCGGCGAGCACGGCCAGGTCGACCTCGGCCTCCTCCAGGCGCCGGAAGACCGCCTCGCCGAAGGCGCCCTCGTCCGCGTGGTCGCGCGGCCGGAGGACGCACGACGGGACGCCGAGCCGCTCCGCCCGGGCGAGCGCGCCCGCGTCCGCGCGGTTCGCGACCACCAGCGCCACCTCGGCCGGCAGCCGGCCGTCGCGGCCGCGTTCGACCAGGTTCTCGAGCGAGCGTCCGCCGCCCGACACGAGGACGCCGAGCCGGGCGGGGGAGACGGCCATCACTCGGCGAGGGGGAGGGTCCCGCCCTCCCCGTCGAGGAGGCCGTACGCCACCAGGAAGAGGTCGGTGTCGAGGTAGTCGGAGGCGAGCCGGTCGAGCAGGTCCGCGGCCCGCGCGAAGTGGATCGTCGGGGACGGGCTGCGGAACGGCTCGAGCGCGCGCTGCAGGAGCTCGACCGCCGCCTGCTCGCGCTCGGCCCGGGCGCGGAGCCGCGTCCCCGCGTCCGCGGTCTCCGGGGCCGCCGCGACCGCCTCGAGGAGCGCGGCGAGCCGTTCGCCGTCGAAGCGCGGGAGCGTGACCGACTCGAGCGCCACGCGCTGGGCGGGGGTCCAGCCGGCCGCGGCGTCGTACCGCGCGATCTGGTCGGCGACGAGGCGGACGGCGCCGCGCGCGGTGGCGACCGTGAAGAGGAGGGCGGCGCGCGCGACGCGCAGGCGCTCTTCGGGCGCCTCGCCGAACCGGAGGTCGTACAGGTCGAGGAACGCGTCGAGGTCGGAGAACTCCTCGTACGCCACGACGCTGGTCGACGTCCCGGCGCCGCGCTTCACCTGCAGGAGGACGCCGTCCCCCTCCGGCGAGACGCCGGCGAGGGTCGCCATCATGCTTCGGTTCCGGGCGGGGTGACGGACCTCCCGCGCGGCGAGCGAGTCGGCGGCGAGCGCCGCGTCGAGGGCGGATCGGAGGTCGGCCGCGGCTCGGACGTCCTCGAGGCGCCGGTCGAGCCAGGCGCGGTACGTCTCCGTGCTGAGCGTGCCGCGCAGCGTCTCGAGCGACGCCCGCGCGCCGGCGAAGTCGTGGCGGCGGATCGCGTCGAACGTCTCGCCCCAGGGGAACCGCTCGCCGACCGCGGCGAGGTCGCCGGAGAGCTCCGCCCGCCGGGTCTCGATCCTCGTCCGCCGGATCCCGCCGCGCAGCTCCGTCGCCTCCGCCGCCAGTCCGGTCAGGAGCGCGCCGAGCGCCTCGTCCCCCGCGGCGGCCGGGTCGCCGACGAGCGCCTCCGCCTTCGCCACCGCGGCGAGCGCGTCGTCGAACGCCTGCGTCGCCAGCGCCGCCTCGGCCTCGCCGAACGCGGCGCGCACGCGGGCGTCCGCCGCGTCGAGGACCTGCTGCCCCAGCCGGCTCCGCGTCGCCGCGACCGAGTCGTCGGACCGCGTCGCCTCGTCGGCGTCGCCGGCCGCCGCGACCGCCGCGGCCGCCGCCGCGAAGTCGTCCTTCTTCAGCGCCTCGTCGACCGCGGACTCCATCGCGGCGATCGCCCGCTCGACCTTCGCCACGTGCTCGGCGAGGAGGCGGCGCTCCTCGTCGAGGGCCGCCTGGATCTCGTCCGCCTTGGCGGTCGCCTTCCCGGCCGCCGTCGTCCCCGCGTACTCCTCCGCGATCGCGCGGAGCGCGGCGACGTACTCGTCGCGCGCGAGCGACTCGGAGCGTTCGTCGAGCTCGACGCGGGCCGTCATCGCGTTCGTCTCGCGCTCCTGCTCGCGGAGCCGCGCCTGCTGCTCCTCCAGCTCCTCGGTGAGCTGCTGGGAGAGGCCGTCGTCCCCCTTCTCGACGATCTTGATCGTCTCCCGCGGCCCGTCCCGTCCGAGCCAGACCGCCGCGCCGACCGCGATCGCCACGAGCACGACGAGCGCCGTCACCAGCCCGCGCTTCGCGCCGCCGCCGGAGACGACGAGCTCGATCGACTCGATCAGCTCCGTCGGCGACTGGAACCGGTCGGCCGGATCCTTCTGGACGAGCTTGCGGTAGATCGCGGAGACCTTCTCCGGGACCTCGCTCCGTTCGGCGCGGAGGGAGGGCGGCTCGTCCTTCACCTGCTTCCGGATGATCTCCTTGGCGTTCTCGCCGTGGAACATCGTCCGCCCGGTCAGCATCCGGAAGAACGTCGCGCCGAGGGAGTAGAGGTCGGAGCGCGTGTCGAGCGGCTCGTTCCGGGCCTGCTCGGGGGAGATGAAGTGGGGCGTGCCGAGGATCGCGCCCTTCTTCCCCTCCCCCTCGTGCGTCCCGAGCGCGAGACCGAGGTCGGCGATCTTCACCGTCCCGATGTCGGTCAGCATGAGGTTGTCGGGCTTGATGTCGCGGTGGACGATCTTCTTCAGCTCGGCGTACTGCAGCCCCTTCGCGGCGTCGAGGAGGAGGCGGAGCGCCTCGTCGACGGGGAGCGCGCCCTCCTTGTTCAGACGGTCCTCGACCGTGCCGCCGGGGACGAACTCCATGGCGTAGAAGACGAGGCCGCCCTCGCGGTCGACGTCGTACACCTGGACGATGTTCGGATGGTTCAGCTGGCCGGCGGCGCGCGCCTCCTTCAGGAAGCGGTCCTGGAACGACGGGTCCTGGGAGAGCTCCGGCGAGAGGATCTTCAGCGCGACCTCGCGGTTGAGCGAGAGCTGGAGCGCGCGGAAGACGGTCCCCATGCCGCCGCGCCCGAGCCGTTGCAGCAGCTTGTAGCCGCCGAGCGTCCGGCCGTCGCCGCCCGCCTCCTGGTCGGAGAGGAACGTCAGGATCGTCGTCCCGACCGTCACCTTGTCGCCGGACGAGAGCTCGGCGAGGTCGACGCGCGCGTCGTTGACGAGCGTGCCGTTCGACGACTTCGCGTCCTTGACGAAGTATCGGCCGTCCTTGCCGCGCAGCTTCGCGTGCTGTCTCGACGCGAGCTCGTCGTCGATCGGGACCTGGGCGCGCGGGTCGCGGCCGAGCACGTAGACGCCCCCCTCCTCGAGGCGGATCGTCTGCCCCTTCCGGGGACCGGTCTCGTAGATCAGGACGGGCACGTCGTCGTCATCCTCTCGGGTCTCGTCTCGTCACGCCGGTTCCGGGCGAGCGTCGTCCGGCGGGGCCGCTTCGTCCTCGACGCCATCGAACAGCGCCCGACCGACGCGGACCAGGGTCGCGCCCTCCTCGACGGCGACCTCGAAGTCGTTCGTCATCCCCATCGAGAGATGGGGGAGTCCGCCGTCGAAGCGGGGGGCGATCCGGTCGCGGAGTTCCCTCAGCCGGGCGAACCAGCGGCGCGACGCCTCGGGCTCGTCGCCGAACGGGGCCATCGCCATCAGGCCGACGGTCTCGACCGCGTCCGCCGCCGCGGCCCGGTCGGCGAGCTCCGGCAGGGCGTCGACGTCGACGCCGTGCTTCTGCGCCTCGCCGGCGACGTTCACCTGGAGCAGGAGACGCGGGCGACGCGACTCCTCCGCCGCGACGCGATCGATGCGATCGAGCAGCCCGACGGAGTCGACGGAGTGGATCCAGGAGAACGAGCGCACGGCGCGGCGGACCTTGTTGCTCTGCAGGTGGCCGATGAGGTGCCAGGTCGGGCCGCCGGGGCCGAGGAGCGCCTCGATCTTCTCGATCTTCGGCTCGGCCGCGGCGACGCGGTTCTCACCGAGGTCGGTCGCGCCCAAGTCGATCAATCGCCGGATGATACCTTCTCCCACGGTCTTGGTAACGGAGACCAGGCGGACCTCGTCCGGCGCCCTCCCGGCGCGCCGGGCGGCGTCCTCCATGCGCGAGCGGATCGCGGTCAGGTTGCGCCCGAGCGTGTCGACCGGCGGTTCCTCGTGGTGAAGCGGCGGAGAGCGGGCCGGCGCGGATCCGGCGCTCGCCGCCGCGCGTGGGCCGTCGAATCCTCTCTCGTACCAGACGGTCCGGAGAGGGTCAACGCGCCCGGCACGGCGGTCGGTCCGCGGCGGGGCCGTCAAGTTTCTGCTTGACCGAGATCGGCCCCGCACTAAGATCCCGCCGACCTATTTTGTTGATTGGCAAGCCTTTTGAGAGAGTCGACCTCTCGCTGCCGATCCCGAGCCCCGTTCCGCGTCCCACCGACGCGAACAACCGCCATAGGAGTGCGGCGCATGATGAGCCGATCGCTTGGGGTGACCCTCCACGCATCCGTCCTGGGTCTCTCGCTGATCTGCACCTCTTGCTCACCGATGCACGGGCAGTTCCCGGCGCGGGAGTCCCTCCCCGACACCCTCGCCGTCGTCACCGACCAGGCGCTCTTGTCCGGCACCGCCTGGGAGCCGATCCCGCTCCAGCTCCGGACGGGCGCCGAGATCGAGACCCTCGACATCGTCGGCGACACGCTGTTCGCGCTCGACTCGACGCGCACGATGCACGCGATCAACCTCGAGACCGGCACGCACCGCTGGGTCCTCTCGCTCGACCGCGCGCCGACGCGCCCGCCGGTCGTCGGGAGCGGGTACGTCGCGTTCGTGGCGCGCAACCACGTCACCGTCGCGACGCTCTCGAGCGGGACCGTCGTCCTCGAGCGGGGGCTCGAGTTCACCCCCTCGTCCGACGTCGCGCTGACGTTCGACTCGCTCTACGCCGGCGCGTGGGGGAGCGGGACGCGGGTCCGCTCGGTCGGCCTCGCGGACGGGTGGAACGGCTGGTTCTTCCGGACCGACGACGCGATCGTCGGCCGGCCGATCGTGGTCGGCTCCGGCGCCGACCAGCTCGCGTACTTCGCGTCCCGGAGCGGCGAGGTGTTCGCGCTCTCGCCGCTGCCGGCGTCGGCGTCGCCCCCGGCCGAGACCGCGTGGTCGATGCGCACGCTCGGGCCGAACTCCGCCGACCTCGTCAGCGACGGCGACCGGATCTACGTCGCCTCCGAGGATCACGCCCTCTACGCGCTGAACCGCCTGAGCGGTTCGATCGAGTGGAAGTGGCTCGACGGCCACGTCGCGCTCCACACCGCGCCGACGATCGTCGGGGACACGCTGTACCAGCCGTTCGACGGCGTCGTGGTCGCCATCGACAAGGAGACCGGCGAGGAGCGCTGGCGGTACGCCGGCGTCGACCGGTACCTCACGCGCGTCGGCCAGCGCGACTACGTGAAGCTCCCCGGCGCGACGATCGCGGTCCTCGACGCCGAGACGGGCGAGGAGCTCTCGCGCGTGTCGTCGCCGATCTTCGACCAGCTCGTCGCGAACGACGCGGGCGGCAAGCTCGTCTTCAGCAACGGGCGGGACATCGTCGCGCTGAAGTAGCGACGCCGGCCGAGGCCCCCTCGGGTCGATTCGGGCGCGCCCGCACCCCTTCGGGGGAGCGGGCGCGTTCGCGTCTCACGGAGAGGGCTCAGCTCCCGCCGGGGATCCCGCGAGCCGTCTCGCCGTCGTACGACATCATCCCGCCGACGACGTTCGTCAGGCGCGCGTAGCCGCGCGACGACAGGAAGTCGCACGCGGCCGCCGACCGGGAGCCCATCGCGCAGAAGATCATGACGTGCCGGTCGGTCGGGACCTCTCCGTGCCGCTCCTGCAGCTCGTCGATCGGGATCCACGTCGCGCCGGGGACGTGTCCTCCCTCGACCTCCCCCCGGGTCCGCACGTCGAGCACGAACAGGTCGGCCGGCCGGTCTTCCTCGATCGCGCGGCGCGCGTCGTCCGCGGTGATCTCGTCGAACAGCCGCCCGTCCTCGACCATCTCCTTCGAGACCTCCTCGCCGGCGGCGAGTCGCGCGACGAGCTGCTCGAGGCGCCCCGTCCGCTCTCCCGCCTCCTCGGCGGTCGACTCGGCCCGGCGGGTCGCCGCCTCCGCGCGTTCGATGCGGGCCTTGGCGCCGACGGCGGACCTCAGGGCGAACAGCGCCAGCGAGAGCGCGACCAGGGCGAAGGCGAGAGCGAGGGTGTCCATGGCGGGCGGGCTCCGGAGAAGGGAAGGTCGATCCGACTCGATCGACGGCGCCCCGATTCTATGGTGAGGCCCCATGGACGGCACGACCTGGACCTTCGTCGCGTTCGCGGCGTATCTGCTGGTGGTGATCGGGCTCGGGATCGTCTCCGCCCGGAGCTCGTCCGCCGGCGTCACCGAGTACTTCCTCGCCGGGCGACGCCTCTCCCGCCTGGTCGTCGCGCTCTCGGCCGTCGTCTCCGGACGGTCGGCGTGGCTCCTCCTCGGGTTCGCGGGGACCGCGTACCAGCGCGGCGTCTCCGCGGTCTGGGCGACCGTCGGCTACATCGCGGTCGAGGCGGTCCTGTTCCTCTCGTTCGCGGTCCGGCTCCGTCGCTTCTCCGAACGGTACGACGTCCTGACCGTGCCGGACTTCCTCTCGGTCCGGTTCGGAGGGTCGCGGGCGCTGCGCGGGGTGACGTCGCTGGTCATCCTGTTCTTCCTGGTGCTCTACGTCGGGGCGCAGCTCCTCTCGGGCGGCAAGACGCTCGCGCCGTCGTTCGGCATCGAGACGACGCCGGCGGTGCTGGCGACGGCCGGGATCGTGCTCGTCTACACCGTCCTCGGCGGGTTCCTCGCGGTCAGCCTGACCGACCTCGTGCAGGCGTTCGTGATGATCGCGGGGCTCGTCGTCCTCCCCGTCGTCTGCGTCGTCCAGGCGGGCGGCTTCGGTCCGCTGCTCGACGGCCTCGCCGCGATCGACCCGACCCTCCCCGACCCGACCGCCCTCGCGATCGGCGTCGCGATCGGCCTGGTCGGGATCGGGCTCGGCTCGCCGGGGCAGCCGCACATCGTCGCCCGGTACATGGCGATCGACGACCCGCGCCAGCTCCGGTTCGCGGCGCTGGTCGGGACGACGTGGAACGTCGTGATGGCGGCCGGGGCCCTCCTGATCGGCCTGGCCGGACGCCTCCGTTACCCGTCGGCCGACGCGCTCCCCGGCGGCGACCCCGAGGTGATCTACCTCGTCCTCGCGGGGGACGTGCTCCCGCCGGTCCTGTTCGGCGTCGTCGTCGCGTCGGTCTTCGCGGCGATCATGTCGACGGCGGACTCCCAGGTCCTCGTCTGCGCGTCGAGCGTGGTGCGGGACGTCTACTGCGGGCTGCTCGGCCGCGGGAAGGGGGCCTCGGCGGCCTCGCTCGTCCGGCTCAGCCGGCTCGTGGTGGCGGCGGTCGTGGTGGCGGCGCTCGGTCTCGGCGCCCTGGCCGAGAAGAGCATCTTCTGGCTCGTGCTCCTCGCGTGGGGCGGGCTCGGCGCGGCGCTCGGACCGGTGACGATCCTCGCGCTCTTCTGGCGTCGGACGACCGCCGCCGGCGCGATCGCGGGGGTCGTGACCGGGACGCTGGCGACCGTCGCCTGGGACGCCTCCGGCCGGTCGTTCTACGAGCTGATCCCCGGCTTCCTCGCCGCGACCGCCGCGTGCGTGATCGTCTCCCTCGCGACGCGGCCGCCCGCGGACGTCGCGTCCCAGTTCGCCGCGATGGACGGGGTGGAGGGGGGGCCGGAGCGGCGCTGACGCGGCGGCGCGTCGTTCAGAAGTCGTCGCCGGCCGGATCGAACAGGGCGAGGCCGGCCAGGAGGTCGAGCAGCTCGAGCGGTTCGACGCCGACGTCGGCCCCGATCAGCAGCAGGTGGAGTCCCAGACCGATCTCCGCCGCGCCGTACCCCGGACCGGGGCCGCTCTCCTCGGTCGAGAGGTCGAGGATGCTCAGCTCGGCGCCGGCGTACGTCTCGAACCCGAACGGCCACGGGACGCGCGTCTCGCCGCGCGGGCCGCGCAGGCCGACGAACGCCGTCGCCCAGCCCCCGAGCGTGACGTCGGCCAGCTCGGTCGCCCGCACGCCGGCCCCGAACCCCGGGCCGACGCGCAGGCGGAGCCGCACGAGGTCGAGGAGGTCGAAGACGCGGTTCGGGAGGTAGAGGAGCGTCGCGGCGACGACGCTCGGTCCCGCCTCGAGCTCCTCGCTCGCGTCGTCGGCGAGCGCGACGGGAGGGGCCGGCCGGAGACCGGGCGAGGCGCACGCCCCGAGCGCGGAGAGGAGGGCGAGCGCGACGAAGGGGCGGCGCACGATCGGCTCAGCTCTCGACCAGGCGCTTCAGGCAGGCGACGATCTCGTCGTGGAGCGGGCCGTGGGTCGTGAGGACCCCGACGTTCTCCTCCATCTTCGCCCCGAACGAGAAGTCGAGCGGCCGACCGACGACGTCGGTCGAACGTCCGCCGGCCTCCTTCGCGACGGCGACCCCCGCCACGTGATCCCACGCGTTGTCGCGCCAGTCCGGCTTCGAGCGCGGGCGCAGGTAGACCTCCGCGTCGCCGCGCGCGAGGACGCCGTACTTCACCTGGCTGTCGACCCGGACGATCCCGCCGCCGAAGCCGAGCTCCTCGACCAGCGCGGTCAGGAGCCTCGGGTCGCCGTGGCTCGACTCGACGGAGCCGAGGACGCGGACGTCCGCCGCGTCGGTCGTGGCGTTGGCGCGGATCGGCGTCGTGTCGCCGCCGTCGAGCGGGAACTGGAACGCCCCGGCCTGCTCATAGGCGTGGAACACGACGCCGCGGGCGCCGCCCTCGTCGTTCGGGTCGACCGCGAGGTTCGGGCAGACGAGCGCCCCGGCGACCGGGACCCGCTCGCGCAGGAGGCCGATGGCGACGGCATACTGCGCCTTCCGCAGGAACCCCTTCGTCCCGTCGATCGGGTCGATCGCCCACATGTACGGCGAGTCGGCGTCGCCCTGGTGGTCGATCCAGGCGCAGAGCTGCTCCATGGTGACCGGTTCGCCGAGCGCGTCGGAGACGAGCTCCCGGACCCGGTCGGCGACGTGGGCGTCGTCCCCGGCCCGGAGGTTCTCGGAGTTCTCCTCGGCGAGGATCGCGTGGTCCCCGCAGTGGAGGGAGAGGGCGCGCAGGATGACCGCCTGGGACGCGTAGTCCGCGACGGTGACCGGCTCCTTGCCGGCCTTCTCCTGGGTCTCGACGACCTGCTCCTGCTGGACGCGGCGGCAGATGCCCGCGGCGAGCCTGCCCGCCTCGAGGGCGACGTTCGTGAAGGTGTCTGCGTTCATGATCGGGGCGAGGCTACGGCGCGGGCGGGTCCGATGCAACGACGCGGCCGGGGGCGGACGCGTCGTCGCGTCGGTCCGCCCCCGGCCGTCGGTCGGCTCGTTCGTTCGCCCGTCCGCGCTCAGAGCGACGGGACGGCGCCCGCCTGCAGGACCACTCCGCTCGTCGCGTCGCGGACCTCCACGTCGACGCCGGCGAGGAGGTCGAGGTTCGCGGCGCCGAACGGGAGCGGCTGTCCCTTCTTCGTCTGCACCTTGAACTTCGCGTTCCCGCCGCCGTTCGTGGTCAGGCCGGAGACCATGGCGAACGTCCCGGTCCCCGGGTCGCGCATCCAGATCTCGATCCCGCTCTTCTTCGCCAGCTTCTTCACACGGATCTCGAGCCGCTCGAACGGGGCCTTCGGCTTCGACTTCAGACGGATCTCGCCCTTGCCGACGGTCGCCGTCAGGTCCGACGAGGTCTTCTGGGTCGAGGAGGAGCCTCCGCCGAGCGCCGGCACGATCCCGGTCAGATAGACCTGACCGCCGCCGCTTCGCACCTCGACGACGCGACCGGTCAGCAGGTCGACGTCGGCGACGCCGAACGGGAGCTGGGCGCCGTCGCCGGTGTCGAGTTCGAGCTCGACCTCGTCCGACTCCTCCTGCTTCATCGCGCCGACGTTCGCGAGGACCCCGGAGCCGACGGCGTCCTCGAGCCAGACGGAGAACCCGACCGACGGATCGACGTGGTCCGCCTCGACCTTGAACCGCTGGCGGGAGTCCTTGTCGCGGCGGCGCAGCTCGACGTACCCGCTGGCGTTCGAGTCCGGCGCGCCGGCCGGGCGGACCATCGACGACTTCACCTTGATCCAGTCGCCGCCGCCGGAGCCGGAGCCGCTGCCGCCGCTCGAGCCGCCGGAGCCGACGTCCGGCACGGTCCCCTCCAGGTACGCGACGCCGCCCGAGCGGACCTCGAGGGCGCGACCCGCGAGGTCCTTCACCTGCGAGGCGCCGAACGGGAGCGGCAGGTCCTCGTGCGTGTCCATCTCGAGTTCGACCTCGCCGGGGCCGTTCACCGGCATGTTCGCGATGAACTGGAGCGTGCCGCCGGCGTCCTCGACCCACAGCTCGAACGTGAGCGAGGTGTCGATGTTCTCGGCCTCGACGTCCATCTTGTCGCGGTTCTTCTTGGTGTCGTGCTCGACCTTGACGCGCCCCTTGGCGTTCGAGTCCGGCGCGCCGGCCGGGCGGATCAGCGGGGCCTCGGCCTTCTGATCGTCCGACTTCGCGGCCGCGGACGGGGCGAGGACCGCGGCGAGGGCGAGGGCGACGAGGGGGGAGGAGAGGGTCGTCGGGTTCATGGGTTGCCTCGGGGGAAGGTTCGGGGACGAGACCCAAGCAACGGTCTTGCCAATTCGTCGATCGACGTTTCTCGCCCGATTCGGCACGATGCATGCCTCACGACCGTCCTGGAACCGGACGGTTCGCGTCTGGAAGCGGGCCGCACCCCCCCCCCCTGGACGACCATGGAACTCCCCCCCGGACTCGCTCGCCGCTTCACCGTCGATCTCGTCCTCCAGGACGCCCCGGACGCCCGGGTCGTCCGGGTGAGGGACGCCGAGGCGGACGGCGCTCGACGGACGCTCAAGATCGTCCCGTGCGCCCTCGCCTCGACCGCCGACCGCCTGGCCGCGGAGTTCGCGCTCCTCGAGCACGTCCGCCACCCGAACCTGACCGCCCAGCTCGAGTACGGGCGGACCGACGACGCGGTCTGGCTGCTCCGCGAGTACGTGGAGGGGGGGACGTGGGCCGCTCCGCCGGACGACCTCGACGACGACGCGCGGCGGAGCGTGCTCGTCGACGTCCTCCGTGGCCTCGCCCACCTCCACGGCCGCGGCGCCCTGCACCTCGACGTGAAGCCGGAGAACGTGCTCCTCCGGCGCGACGGCGCGTCGCGGTGGCGCGGCGTGCTCAGCGACTTCGGGTTCGCGTCGGCCGCCCGCGGGGAGGACGTCGAGGCGCGCGGCACGCCTCCGTTCGTCGCGCCGGAGGTGGTGCTCGCGCAACCCCGCGACGAGCGGGCCGACCTGTTCTCCCTCGGCGTGACCTGGATCGTGGCGTCCGGGAGGGCGCCCGCGATCGACGTCGCGACCCTCTACGAGCGGTTCCCGGGCCGGTCGTTCGTCGAGGCGACGGGGATCGACCTCGAGGCGGTCGCGGGGCGGGACGCTCCCGTCCTCGCCCGCTGCCTGGCGACCGACCCGGACGACCGGCCTCGCTCCGCGGCGGAGGTGCTGCACGCGATCTCGGCCCGCGAGGCGGCGCCCGAGGAGCTCGAGGCGCTCCTCGCGCCCGACCCGGTGGCGGTGGAGGAGGCCGGGGCGCGGTGGGTCCGCCTGGTCGAGGAGCGCCGCCCGGAGACCTCGTGGCTCGACGTGCCGTCGGAGCGCGAGGCGGACGCGATCGTCGGGCGCCTCCGGTTCCTCGCCGCGCGCGCCGGGCGACGGCTCGAGGTGGTCGACGGTCCGGAGGAGCGGGATCCGTCGGCGACGGGGGCGGCCGTGTCCGCGGCGCGCGAGGGGATCGTGCTGCTGCTCCTGCACGGTCCCGAGGACGCCGCGCGGGTGGCGCTCTGGCTGCGCGCTCGGGACGGCCTCCCGTCCGCGCCCGCCCTCGTCGTCGTGACGGTGCGGCGGGCCGGGCTCGACGAGTCCGCGGCGGCCCGGCTGGCGTCCGGCGTCGGCCCGCCGGTCGAGCTCGCGGCCGAGGGGCGCGCGGCGCTCCTGCGTCAGCTCGTCCGGCTGGAGGGGCGCCCGGAGGACGAGTCTCCTCCGGCGCGGCTCGAGGCGCTCGCGGCCGCGCTCGACGACATGAGCGGCGGCGACCCGGAGGCGATCCGGGAGCGTCTGGTGCGCGCGCTCCGCGAGGGGCGGATCCGCGGCGAGGACGGGCGCTTCGACTTCTCGGGGCTCGACGCCGCGGACGTCACCGCGTCGGAGACGGTCGAGCAGCGCGTGGCGGCGCTCCCGGAGGCCGCGCGCGGCGCGCTGGCGGCGCTCGATCTGTTCGACGGCGGCGCGCCGCGGGAGGCGCTCTCGTTCCTGACCGACGACGAGCGCGCCGCGGTCCCCGAGCTCCTCCGCGACCGTTGGCTGGTCCGGGGCGCCGCCGAGGGGGCGATCCGCCCGTCGTCGACCGAGCTCGCGCGACGCGCCCGGGCGACGCTCGACCCCGCCGCGTGGCGCGCGCGGGCGGAGGCCCTCCTCGAGGCGCTCCCGAGCCTCGGCCTCGCGCCGGCCGACCGGGCGCTGCTGCTCGCCGCGGTGGGGCGGGGAGGCGTCCTGGAGGCGCTCTCGGAGCTCCCGGCCTCGACCCGCCGGAGCGCGCATCGTCTGACCGCGAGGTACGACGAGATCCTGCCGTACCTCGAGGGGGACGCCGGCGCGGCCGCCGAGCTGAGGGCGCGCCGGGCCGAGCACCGTGTGCGGACGGCGGATCTCGAGCGGGCGGCGGAGGAGCTGGACGCGCTGGTCGTCGACCCCGCGCTCCCCGCCGTCCGGCGCGTCGCCCTCCGCGCGCGGGCCGGCCGCGTCGCCCTCGCGCTCTCCCGGTCGGAGGTCGCGGAGCGGCACTTCGACGAGGGACGCAAGCGCGCCGCGCGCCTCTCGCGGCCGCTCGATCCGCACGTCCGCGTGATGCTCGAGCGGGGGCACGCGTTCGGTCGGTACCGCCGGGGGGACATCGCGGGCGCGCTCGCGTCGCTGGAGGCGGTCCGGCGCGCGCCGGCGAACCGCGACGCCCTCCCGTGGCTCGACGCGTTGGTCGGGGCCCTGGCGTGGCGCGCCGGCGACAAGTCGCTCGCGCGCCGCTCGCTCGAACGTTCCCGCGACGCGGCCCGGGCCGCCGGGAGCGACGACCTGCTCGCCACCACGCTCCAGGACCTCGTCTCGATCGACCTGGCGGAGGGGCGGGTCGCGGACGCGCGGCGGGGGATCGACGAGGCGCGAGCGCTCCGGAGGCGGCTCGGCCACGTCCACGAGGAGGGGACGGTGGAGAACCTGCGCGGCCTCGTCCTCCGGGAGAGCGGGAACCTCGCCGGGGCGGTCGAGGCGTTCGCCGAGTCCGCGCGGCTGCGGCGTCGACTCGGCGACTCGCTCGCCGCCGCCTCCGACGCGAACCGGGCGCACGTCGAGGCGCTCCGCGGCTCCCTGCGCGACGCGGAGACGGAGCTGCGCGCGGCGGTCGACGAGCTGGAGCGGGGCGGCGGGACGGTCGAGGCGCAGCTCGCCCGGATCCGCCTCGCCGACGTCTCCGCGCGGGTCGGGCATCGGGACGAGGCGGACGCGATCCTCGACGCGATCGAGCCGGCGACGCCGCGTCACCGGGGCGAGGCGGCGTGGGTCCGGGCGAACCGGGCGGCGGCCGACGGTCGAGCGGAGGAGGCCCTCGTCGAGCTCCGCGCGGCGCGGGCCGCGTTCGGGAAGGCCGGCGACGAGATCGGGGCCGCCCGCACGGCGCTGGCCGGGGCGGAGCTGCTGGCGGCGGCGGGGG
>JAUIEL010000850.1 GCA_030428825.1 bacterium | reverse complement strand
AGCGAAGCGGAACCTCGTCTACGGCCTCCTCGTCGAGGACGACGACGCCTCGTTCACGGACACGTTCGTCGCCGCGCGCGAGGCGGGGGAGGACCACGGGACGTTCCACGGGTTCTCCGGCGCCCCCTCCCGCCGCGGGCGGATCGACTGGATCCTCACCCGGGGTCCGGTCACCTGCGAGCGCGCCGCGATCGTGACTCACGGCGCGGAGGGCCGGTGGCCGAGCGACCACTTCCCGGTCGTCGCCCGCCTCCGACTCGAGCCCTGAACCGCGCGGTCAGTCGATGCCGCCCGTCCGGTCAAGGGCGCGGCGGCTCGACCCGGGAGGTGACGTCGACGAACGCGACGCCGTCCCGCCTCGGGTTCGTCTGCAGCACGAGGACGAACGACTCGTGCCCCGGCGTGATCCGGACCGTGACCGGCGGCGCGCCGGCGACGGCGAGGGTCCGCTCGCCGGGGAGGAGCTCCAGGCGCGCGGCCTGGAGCTCGGCCGGCAGCGAGCTCCAGCTCCGGGTGTCCGCCCGCTCCGCCGCGGTCGAGAGGAAGTTCAGCGCCGCCGCGGTCACGAACGCGACCTCTCCCTTGTTCCGTCGGTCGAGGTGCGACTCGAGATAGGAGGCCGCGGTCGCCTTCAGCGTGCGCCGGATCAGCGCCCGGGCGATCGTCCACGGGAGGTTCGCCTCGAGCTGCTCCTGCGCGACGCGGTTCACGTCGAGGATCGTCTCGGTCCCCGCGACCGGCTCCCCGTCGACCGCGATCGGCGCGGACGGGACGCCGGCGTCGGTGACCGCCACGACCGGGACCTTGACCGGCGCCTGCACCAGCGCCGCGCCGCGGTCGGTGACGAGGGTGACGGCGAGGCCCGCGAGGCGCGTCGCCAGCGTCGTCGGCGCCGCGACCCCCTCGACGAGGACGGGGCCGCGACCGACCAGCCGGAAGACGTGGACCACGCCCCGCCCCTCGGACACCGGCACTCCGGACGCGGCCCGCTCGACGGCGGCGGCGATCAGCGCGTTCTCCCCGGCGTATTCCCGAGCCCGCCGGTACGCCCGCTCGGCTCCGCCGAGGTCGAGCGTCCGCTCGCGCAGGACCCCCTCGAGGTACGCGCCGATCGCGAGCCGCCGGTAGTGCTGCCGCGGCGCGTATCCCTGCTCGACGCCGAACTCCGACCCGAGGATCTCCTCCTGCTTGGCGCCGATCTGGAACGCGTACGGCACCGCGTCCCCCCCGCCGAGCAGCAGGTCGGAGAGGCAGAGGAGGACGCGGACCATGACGTGGTCGAAGTCCGCGCCGGGGTAGTCGAGCCAGGCGTCGTCGAGGACCGCCGCCCCGACGAAGTCGAGGACGTCGTTCCGGTAGCGCGAGTCGAGCTCGTCCCGCGCGCGGCGGAAGAGATCGATCGCACCGTCGGCGTCGCCGCCGCCGAGGCGCGCCATCCCCTTCTCCAGCAGCAGGAGGACGCCGTTCCCCTCCGCCGCGTCCGGGTCGCGGGCGAGGAGGTCCGGGTGCCCGAGGACGGCGGGGTCGACGTCGGTCTCCCGGGCGAACAGGCGGTCGATCTCCCCCTCCGCCGCCGCGAACTCCCCCGCCGCGTACCGGGCGCGCGCCTCGCCGGTCTGCTCGCTCCAGGTCGCGCACCCGGCGAGAAGCGGCAGGGCGAGCACGAGCGCCCGCCCGATCCGACGGTCCGAGAGGCTGGTCCGCGCGCTCGACACCCGTTCGCTCCGACTCGTCGGCGCCCCTCAGCTCACTTGTTGAACTGCTTGCGGACGCGACCGGTCTCCTTCGCGACGGTCACCCCGGTGTTCGCGTCGATCAGCTCGAGCGTGAGCTGGTAGTTCCGCTGGTCGGCGTCGATCCCGACCGACGTCATCGACGTGATCACGCCGTACAGGAGGAAGTCGGGCGCGATCCCCTCGCGCGTGACCGCCTCGAGGAACCGCCGCCGGCCGTCCGCCAGGAACAACCCCTCCGGACGCAGTCCCGCCGAACGCATCGCCTCGTCGACGTACCGCTGGTTGATCGGGAGGTAGGCGTGCTCGTTCACCAGGATGGTGTCGATCGTCTGGTAGAGCGCCTCGCGGATGTCGCGGATCTCCTCCGCGGAGCGGTTCTCCAGACCGATGAACGCCACCCGCATCTTCCCCTGCGCCCGGCCGGTCGACCGGTGGTTCGCGAGCAGCTTCTCGGTCACCAGCGTCAGCTGGTCGGCGACGACGACGCCCATGTTGCGCGCCGCGAGGAGGTCCGGCTCGTCCGCCGACTTGATGTGGGAGGCGGGCGTGGAGCACGCGGCGAGTCCGAGCGCGGCCGCCGCCAGGAAGCTGAAGGTCGTCGGGTTCATCGATTCGTTCCCCGGTTCGGTTCCGTTCGGTTCGGTTCGGTCGTCACTCGCCCGCCGAGAGCCACAACGACTCCCGCTTCGCGAGCTCGA